>JAKQGD010000338.1 GCA_029573365.1 Bacteroidota bacterium
TTTAAACCTGGCCAGGAGACCGGCCAGCATCGGTTCCAAAATCTGTGAGGCTTCGTCGATGATGACAGTATCAAACTCTTTAAGCAGAAAAAGTTCCGATTTGCCCAGTATGCTTGAAACGGTGGATATGTAGATTCGACAACCTGTGAGAAGGTCGACGATTTCTACCCTTGTTTTGGCACCTTTGATATATTGCTCCAGAAGCCTGTCCTGAAATTTGTTTTCTGTGTTGAATCTGCTGCCAAGCCGCAGATATCTGCTGTGGTATTCTGGCCCCATGGCTGTCAGAGCGTCACAGATCTCATCCACGGCCCTGTTTGTATAAGCCAGCAGTAAGATGTTTTCACTTGTATTTTCGTAGAGGTGTCGTACCAATTCCCTTATGACCACGCTTGTTTTTCCCGTACCTGGTGGTCCCCACAATAGGAAATAATCTCGGGAAGCAGCCATTTTTGCCAGCATTTCCTGTTGGTCAGGGGTGAGTCCTGTTATCGCACCGAAATTATTTGCATCGGGAGCTATAGAACGAGGTTTTGTCATACCTAAAAACAAACGTCGGTAGTCCTCAGACGCCGAAGCCCATGAAAAAAGGCTCCTGTACATCTGGGTAAAGTTACTGTCAAGGTTGTCTGGCTCGATGTTCCACAGACTGTTTTCTGAAAACATCCTTTGGTTATACTGTTTGTTACGCAACCTCACAGTGACTGAGGTACCAGACAAATCAGTAATGGTGCACTTAAAAATCTGATTGCGGAGTACTGGTTGAGATGTGTCATTATATACAGGATAAAGGACTCCTATGTCCCCAATCCTGAAATTTACGAGCTGACTCTCCACAGAATTCCTGGAAAAAGTAATGAACGCATCGTCATTTGTCGATCTGTTTTCAACAATCGACAACCCTGCCAGCAGTGCAAATCTGTCCTTTTTCTCCTCCTCGTTTTCCAGCCACAAGGCTGCGTGGCCGTTGGACCTGTTGAGGCCGTGTTCGCCGGTTTTTGTCATAGACTGCTCCCTGGCAATAAAAGCTGTAAAATAATCGAAATAGGCCCTTGACTCATTATCCAGCGTAGAGTAGATGTTGTAAAAATTTTCGACATCACGTTGATTGAATCCTTTGAGCTTGGGGAAATTATCGGGCTTAATGTACCTCAGGACAGCATTATCCGTATGGGCTTGTTTTAGTTTTTGTTCTATCGCCAGCAGGTCATTGCGGAGTTTCATGGCCTCAAATTGCTGAGCTTTTACAGGCGGGGCAAATCTCAAAGGCTTCTCCTTTTCCTTTGAATAGAGGATGTAGTTTGAGGAGCGGCTCTTTCGCATAAATGCCGACTGAATCATCAGATCGTACAGCAGAGTCTGGATATAGTGGCTGGCGTTGATGCCATAAACATTGGGACGAAATGTAGATCCGCTTTTTAGTTCAATGATATCAAATGCATTACGTCCGTGTTTGTCGTGAAGCAGGTCGAGACGGCCCTGAATGCCGTAGTCCCTGGAATAAAAAGACGGCTCAAGGAAAATGTTTTCACGTCTGATGTCCAAGTTTTGGAAGTCATTTCTGACGGTATGCTGCAGGTTCACAAAATGTTCCTTTAACTTGGAAATCAAGTCTCTGACTTCCGTATCTCCAAGGATTGAAAAACCGAGTGGATTGGATCTGAATAATGATGGCAACATTTTCGTTAGGTCGGCATCGGGGTTGGCTATGAGTTCGTCCAGGATTATGTTTACGAGGTTACCTGTCATCAGTGGGGTAGTGGCTTCCGATGGTTTGAAACGACTTATCAGGTATAAAAAGGGTTCTGAACCATACTCCTTAAAGCATTCGGCTACTGAAGTGACGTCTATCAGATGGTCAGGATGAATGATGAGACCGGAAGGAATGTATGTGCCGTCTTCCCTTATTTCTGTATCGACAAAATTGATATTTATGGGCAATTGAAAAGTCCTGATCAGTGAATCAATGTTGCGGTTGAATATCTCATTTTTATCATGGACATCGTACAATCCCTTCTTTTCTATAGATGGGTCGAGGTCGTCATAAAAATACAGTTCTTTTTTATCTTGCTCAATGCCAAAAAGTACGGCCTCAACAATGGGTCTGAAGCCTATGGTTTTTGGCCTGTCAGAGTCAAAACGGTTCCTGATAAACTGCCATTCTTCGTCTGTGACATGGGCAGACCTGATCTGAAATATATCCCTAAGTAAAATGCCGCACACCACAAAACCCAACCTCAGGTAATCCTCTTCTGTCTCTTTTCTGATTACACCTGTTTCGTGGGCTTTGCGGAATACATGTGCAAAATGAAGCACGGCAGAGGACAGTCTGTATTTGGTGCCGATAAAAGCCAGTCTTGAAAAAAGGGTAGTAAAATTGATTCTTTCCTCAGACGAAGCTTCCTCCAGTATGAGATTGAACAACTCGAAGAGCATTTTACCTTTTTGAAAGTGGTTAAAATCCCCGCTCTTCGAGATCAGTTCCAGTTGCGAAACTATGATATCCAGATTGTTTTGTTCTTTCATACAGCTCCTATAAAAGATGTAAAGCTAATGTTTTAATGCCTGCCCGGCAACGCCTTTTAAAATTTACGGCTTAACAGACTATGATG
>JAKQGD010000156.1 GCA_029573365.1 Bacteroidota bacterium
AAGATGCAAAAGGAGATGCGGAAGCCTGGATTACCAAAGGCCAGATACTTAATGAAATAGGCAAGGCTGAGATGAACCGCAAAATCCTTGACCCTAAGTTTGAACTAGCTACTCCAAAGGCCGGCATAATGGCTATGGAAGCTTTCGAAATGGCAATGGGCAAGGCAATAAAGAAATCACAAACCAAGGATGCACTCGCCGGTATCAAAGAAAACGAGGAGGTGTCAAACAACATCGGCATCACTTACTTCCAGGCACAGGATTACAATCAGGCTTACGCCAATTTTGCTGCCACCCTTAAAGCCAACGAATTACTGAAGGCAAATAAGATGGAAAGCAGACTTGATGACCCTGCGGCTAAAAATGATCAGACCTTTTATACAGCAGTCGCCGGATATTTTGGAGACAACAAAGATGCATCACTGCCTCTTTTCGAATCCCTTTACAAGCAGGGAAAAGCCCAGCCGCTGGTATATGAGGCACTGTTTAACATGACGGCAGATAAAAACATAGACAAAGCTATGGAGTATTTGAGTGCCGGAAGAGAGGCAAACCCAGATGACAACGGATTGCTATTTGCTGAGATCAATTATTACCTAAAGGAGAATAAACTGGACCTTCTAGTAGATAAACTTAAAATGGCTATTGCCAAAGAACCAGACAATGTTTCAGTGTATAATACCATGGGTAATGTCTACGATCAGCTCAACCAAAAAGAAAGGGATGGTGGAAACAACGCCAAGGCCGATGAATATTTTAATCTTGCCTTTGATTATTTCGGACAGGCTCTAAGTAAGGACCCAAAGAACTTTGATGCCACTTACAGCCAGGGTGCCCTGTATTACAACAAAGCAGCCGGAATGGTTTCAAAGCTCAATGCTCTTAGCAATGACTTTACGCCTGCCGGTACCAAAAAGTACAATGCTCTGAAAGAAGAAATGGACGGTTTCTTCAAGCAGGCCCTTCCTTACTTTCTTAAAGCTGAAGAATTGGATCCTAAAGACATCAATACCCTGATCGCTCTGAAGGAAGTCTATGCCAGAAGTGGAGATTTCGAAAAATCAAACGCCTACAAGGCGAAAATGGAGGCTGCAGGCCAAAAATAAGATTCAGTTTCTGTAAATACACCAAGCCCGGTAGCACTTGCTCCGGGCTTTTTTTGATTTACCATTCTTAATCAATAAATAAGGGCAAACTCAGTACAGTAATATTGCATTATTACGATGTAGAATATTTTGAAGTTTTAAGCCAGTGTGTCGCTCAGACTATACACAGCTTTATTAATTGTTTACCAAACGTTTACTTCAGGTTCTATTTGGATTCCAAACCGGTTTTGTACCTCGGCCATAACTTCCAGGGCCAGTTGCCATACTTCCTGACCGGTACCTTGACCATAATTGACCAAAACAAGAGCCTGGTTTTTGTGAACTCCCACATTGCCTTTTTGTATGCCTTTATAACCGGCACGCTCTATCAACCAGCCGGCTGGTACTTTTACAAGACCTTCTCCGGCGGAATAGCAAGGTATATCTGGGTGGAGCTCTTTCAGCAATTTGTACTGTGCAACCGAAATAACCGGATTTTTAAAAAAGCTCCCCGCATTTCCTATTAATTCAGGATCAGGAAGTTTTGATCTTCGAATTTCTATGACGGCATCAGCCACGTGGTCAATACCTGGGTTGTGTACATCTTTGGATTTAAGTACTTCGCTTATGGCTCCGTATGAGGTATTAACGGTATAATTTTTCTTGTACAGTAAGTATGACACAGAGACGATAAAGCACCTGTTTTTCAGCTCATGTTTAAAAATGCTGTCCCGATATCCAAAGCGGCATTGGTCCTTGCCGAAGATCATTTCGTTACCATCGGTCAAATCTATGGCTTTTAAGCTGTGAAATACAGATTCCTGCTCAACTCCGTATGCTCCGATGTTTTGGATGGGGGCTGCACCCACCGTGCCGGGAATAAGAGCCAGGTTTTCGAGGCCCCCAAGATTTTTCGAAATGGCCCACAGGACAAATTGATGCCAAACCTCTCCTGCACCTACCTCAACTAAGACGTTATTATCGTTTTCGTCGACAATGCTTATACCTTTTATTTCATTTTTCAACACATACCCTTCCACATCACCTTTAAGCAGGATGTTTGATCCTCCGCCCAGGATTCTTAAGGGATGCAAGCCTGAACTTACCACCTCATGCACATCGCCAGTATGGAGGATTTTTAACAGTCCTCCGGCTCTGGCACTCAATCCAAAGGTGTTATATGCCTTGAGTTCTGCATTGGGTTGTATATGCATGTGGAGCTACGATTTTTACAGCGAACTCTCGGGGCTGGAAATTTTTTTAATCATGGGCGGGTTAAAGTCGTACTGCAGACCTGCATTTAGGGTACTGCCCTGATCTTTTGATGCAAAGCCATATCTGGCAAATCCGTGCAGTGTAAAACCGCTGAGCCCAAACCCATAACCGGCTTGTATCACTATGGTTTTAAAGAATTCTCTTTTTACTCCGGCGGCTTTGGCTTCATCCGAAAGGCCGTACAATTCCGTGCGGCTCCATTGAACACCACCACCAATAGAAAAACCCATTTTACCCTCTCTGTCATAGGTGCTCAGGCCTTTAAAGTTGAGCTTGGCGAGGACAGGAACAGAAAAAGTGCCCAATCCTTTGTAATCACCAGTCGAAAGACCCAGAATACCCCATACACCCTGTGATTCCAGCGAAAAGGAAAACTTTTTATTGCCTGCCCATATTTTTGGGCCAACCCCCAGATTGAGCAGAGTGCTGCCGGCAGAGCCTGACAGGGTGGCATTGTTTTTAGACGGGTTGACATACCTTTGGTAAAGGTCGGTAGAGGCGGTAAATCCCAGGCTTACCTGTGCCTGAGACCCTGCTGCAAGTAAAAGTAAAATGTTCAATACAACATATTTAATCATAAGGATGGTATTTGGTTTATTAAATGTATCAGGATTCAAGGACGGGATCAAACTGTAGTTTTGCCAGAGAACTGTATACACCCTCGGGTTGAGTTATAAGTTGTTCGTGGGTTCCCGACTCCACTATTTTACCGTCTTCGAGCACATAGATCCTGTCTACCTCTTTGATGGTGGCTAGCCTGTGAGCTATTATGATGGAGGTCCTACCTTGCATAAGTTTGTCAAGGGCTTCCTGTACCAGACGTTCGGATTCTGCATCGAGCGAGGAAGTGGCCTCATCGAGGATAAGGATTCTCGGGTCTTTAAGGAGGGCCCGTGCTATAGCAATACGCTGACGTTGGCCACCGGAAAGTTTGATGCCTCTTTCGCCGACCACTGTGTCGAGGCCGTCAGGAAAGGAGGATATAAATTCCCAGCTGTTGGAAGACCGGGCGGCCGCGATAATTTCTGACTCGTCGGCTCCTGGTTTGCCGTAGGCTATGTTTTCTCTGATGGTGCCACCAAACAGTATGACCTCCTGGGGTACGATACCGATATTACGCCTGAAGGAAGCAAGATCATATTGGCTGATGTCCTTGCCGTCGACGAGAATCTGGCCGCCTGAGGTTTTGTAAAAATGCATCAACAGTTGTACAATGGTGGATTTACCACCGCCTGACTGGCCAACAAGGGCTATTTTCTGACCCGCCTTGATGTTTAGATTTATATTTTTGAGTACCTGGATATCCTTGCGTGTAGGGTATGCAAAACTTACATCTACATAATCCACGTCTCCTTTTATTTTGAGTTCTGTGCCTTTGTGTGGATCTACCTTCAATTCAGAATCGGAGTCGAGAATTTCGAGAATTCTTTCTGTGGCTCCCAAAGCACCTGTTATCTGGGTGTACAAAGATCCAAAACTGGCTATGGCCCCGCCGATGATGCCTGTATATATGATGAAGGTAAACAGGTCACCAGCTTCCATCGTTCCTGCCTGGACCATAAGTGCTCCCCGCCAAAGTATGAAGAAAATGCCACCAAAGAGAATCGTGATGACAAATATAAAAAATATGCCTCTGATCTTTGCAAAGTCCAGGGATACCTTCACGATCTGGTCTACGGATTTTGCATATCTCAGGGACTCATACCACTCATTGACAAACGCTTTGACCACAGAAAATGACTGGAATGCTTCTTCTACTATGGTATTGGTTTTTGCCAGTTCGTCCTGACGGTTTTTAGATAGTTTACGGATATATCTCCCAAAAATCATTGCCACAATGACTATAGCGGGGAAGGTAACCAACATAATGGCCGACAGTTTGGGCATGGCAAAGATGAGGATTGCTACACCTATGATCATTATGACCACCTGCCGGATAAATTCTGCCAGCGTCACCGAAAAAACGGCCTGCAGCTGTTCTATGTCTGCTGTTATTCTGCTGGTGAGCTCGCCCACACGTTTTTCTTCAAAAAAGACAACGGGTTGGGTTATGATTCTGTTGAAAAGGTCCTTGCGTAGGTCGGCCATTCCTTTTTCGGAAACGATGGCAAAAAAATAGGTCCTGAAATAGCTGAATATACCCTGTACAACCAGGATAATCAGGAATACCCATCCATAGTCCCGTACATCGAGATCCAGAAATTTGAGCTTTTGTTCGCCAATGGCTCTGTTTGTCATTTCTCCCGGCAGCCCCATAAGGGCCATAAAAAAAGCACTGCCCAGGACAAGCAACACCATGCCGCCAATAAAATATGTAGTATATGGTTTTATGTACCTGAATATCCTGATCGACTTGCCCAGGGATTTGAGGTCAAGCTTGGATTTTTCGCCTTTGCCTGCTTCACGGTCTGTCATGCTGCTTCATGTAAAACTTGACTTATTAAATTGAAATACCTTCGAAATTGTTGCACTTAGCAGTGGAAATAAGATGAACCTATGGTGAATTTTGCCTGAAAGGCGAATGGTTGTAATTAGGAAACATTGTTTTTTGCATATAATTCGCAGGATTGTCATAATTTTATGGCTCAATCAATAAATTCTGCATGTTGAGGTATACAGTATTGTCCATCGCTGTGCTTGTGTCTGTAGTTGGTTTAAACTGTAAAAACGGGGATTCGACCCAGAAGAGCGAGCTTATCGGCACCTGGGATGTATACCTTACAGAACTCAATGGCAGGCCCAATGACCTGATGCAAAAAGCCTGGTTTAGTTTCCGGGACGACAATTTAGCTGATTCCAACCTATTTGGCGAAAACAATGCCGCCGGGTATTCCGTTGAAAAAGGTAGACTGATTATTAAGGCGGCTGAGCCTCTGGATCTCAGGATCAGCAAATTGCAGGGCGACACCATGGTTTTGGAGGGTAAGGTCAAATTTTACCATATGGTTTATCATATGGTGAGGAGGAAGTAAGGAGCCTTAAGATTGGTCTTTGTTGTTTAACAAATTCAAAGAGCCATGCAAAAGAAGGTTGTTTTCCTTGGTTTTTTACTTATACATTTTCTGAGTGCTTTTGCCATCGAGGTTGAAGTGTCGGTTTTTAAGTTTCAGGCAAATTCGCCTTACGCAGAGGTTTATTTCCGTGTCAACGGTCAATCAGTAAAATGGAATCAGAATGCTTTAGCCAAAGAGGCAGCCGTGGAGATTCTTTACTTTGTTAAAGGCAAAGACGATAAAATACATGCCTACGACAAGTTTGTCCTCACCCGTACCGTGGTTGACAGTATTGCCGACTTTATTGCTGTAAAACGTATAGGTCTGCCTGCCGGCGAATATACCCTTAGAATGGAGGCTTTTGACAAAAATAATCCTGAAGACAAGCTCGAACTGGAAAAGATCATCAGGACAGAACCCTTGCCTGATGGACCTTCATTGTCTGATATTATGCTGCTGGCTACTTTTGAAAAATCTGGAGAGCAGGGTGACATGGTCAAAGGCGGATATCTGATGGAACCTTTGGCGTACTCGTTTGTGCCGCCTTCCATGACCGCCATAAACATATACTCAGAAGCGTACAGGCCTGCCAGAGATACAGCTACCGAGTTTTTCCTTAAGGTGTCACTTTATGAAGGTTTCGGTCTTGCACCGGAAAAATCGCCAGTCTTTTCCAAAGTGCGTAAGCTGTCCGGTGCCCTTACCGAACCAGTCTTTATGAGTCTTCCCGCCACGTCAGTCAAATCGGGCGACTTTCATCTGACTGTCAGTATCATCGACAAACAAAAAAATGTCATTGCAGAGCGAAAAACGGATTTGATTAGAAGCAATCCTCAGGGAGACATTGCCTGGCTCGAGCAATACAACGATAGCCAGGAAAATTCGTTTGTTCAAAACCTCAAGGCCGCCGACATGGACTTCATCCTCAAAGCCCATTTGCCCATAACCCCTCAAAACCAGGTTTCTACCCTCGGCGAACTTATAAGAAGCGACAGGCTCGCAAGTCAGAGACAATTTATTTTTCGTTTCTGGAAGACCCGCTACAATGAAAATCCTGAAGCTGCCTTCAACAAGTATATGGAGGTAGCAAAAGCCGTAAACAAGCAGTTTCAGACAAACGCAGGTTACGGATTCCAGTCAGACCGCGGGCACATATTCCTGAAATACGGCAAGCCAACAAATGTGCTCACAATAGACACAGAACTCGATGCACCCCCTTATGAAATCTGGTACTACTTTCAGATGCCGGGTACCAACCAAACCAATGTGAGGTTCCTGTTTTACAATCCGTCTTTGGTACACAACGATTTTAAATTGCTCCACTCCACCTGCCTGGGCGAAAGGTCATATCCTGCCTGGGAAACAGAGCTTTACAAATCAGTGCCGCTGGAAAGACTGGGCAATACCGTAGATGCTACCCAGGTGGGTGACAATCGTAACCGAAATGCCCGTAAATATTTTAATGAGTTCTGACGTCAGAAATATTTAAAGCTCTGTCCCAGCTCTATGCTTAACAATGTCTGGTAAATAAGTTCTACTACGCCTTCGATGTCCTGCTTGTGGGCCATCTCCACAGTTGTATGCATGTATCTCAAAGGCAGGGATATCAACACTGAAGGCACTCCACCATTGGAATAGGCAAAAGCATCTGTGTCTGTCCCCGTAGTGCGGCTGGCAGCACTGCGTTGAAACTTGATCTTGTTCTTTTCGGCTACTTCGATGACATGGTTCAACAGCTTATTGTGCACCGAAGGAGCATACGTGAGAGTAGGTCCGGCAGCACATTTTATATCTCCGTGTATCTTGTTGTTTACAAGCGGGGTGCCCGTATCGTGTGTTACATCGGTCACTATTGCCACATGAGGTTTGATGGTATTGGCTATCATTTCAGCGCCGCGAAGCCCTATCTCTTCCTGTACAGCATTTACAACATAGAGAGAAAAAGGGAGTTTTTTCTTTTTTTCCTTCAACAGCCTTGCTACCTCGGCAATACAAAAACCTCCTATTCTGTTGTCAAGAGCCCGCCCGCAATACCAGTTTTTATTAAGTTCGAACAGCTCATCTACAAAGGTGATAACACATCCCACATGGATGCCCATCTCGGCAACTTCGGCTTTATCCTTTGCCCCTACATCCACAAAAATATTGTCCATGGTGGGCGACAAGTTTTCGTCTTTGCCCCTGCGGGTGTGTATGGCCGGCCAACCGAATACGCCTTTGACTATCCCGTTTTTGGTGTGGATGTTGACACGCATGGAAGGAGCTATGATGTGGTCTGAGCCTCCGTTTCTGATTACCTGGATAAAACCATTGTCAGAGATGTAATTAACATACCAGGAGATTTCGTCCGCGTGGGCCTCTATCACGACCCGGTATTCCTGCCCGGGATTGATTACGCCATAGGCAGTACCGTAGTTATCAAGGTGCCATTGATCTACATACGGTTTGATGTAGTCAAGCCATATTTTCTGTCCCGGAGTTTCAAATCCGGTAGGTGCAGCGTTGTTGAGATAATCGTAGAGAAATGTTTCTGATTTTTTATTGAATATATTCATAATAAGTTAAACCGGTTGTTCAAGATTTACTTTTCAAAAATGTTGTTGATACCAATTTTGAGGGTCGCTGTTCCAGGAATGGAGGATTTTTTCTTCCTCCTCAGTGATATAATTGGTCAGCCTGGCTTCCGTGACCAATGTCTGATAATTGGACAAAGAAATGACTTTACAGTCAATATTCCTAAAAATTTCTTCAGCTTTTGCAAAACCGTAGCTGAATATTGCCAGCACACCAGCCACTTCATGTCCCAAATCACGAAGTACATTGACGACATCTGCAGAGCTGCCTCCCGTAGAAATCAAGTCCTCGATGACCAGAACTCTGGAGCCGGGTGCTATCTCGCCTTCCACCTGATTTTTTCTTCCATGCTCCTTGGGGGCGGACCTGACATAACAAAACGGTAATCCGAGTTTATCAGCCAGAAGTGCTCCATGCGGGATACCTGCAGTTGCCACACCTGCTATCATGTCAGCATGCCCAAACAAGGGGGCCTTTTCGGCCAATGCATCCTTTATGGCAGTGCGTACTTCAGGGTAAGAGAGCGTGACCCTGTTGTCACAATAAATAGGCGACCTCAAACCCGATGTCCAAGTAAACGGATTTTGTGGGTTTAATTTTATTGCTTTTATTTGCAAAAGTTTTCTGGCGATAAAAGTTTCTGTAAGCATAAGGGCCTTGATGGAAAAGCCGCAAATTTATAAAATTTATATCAACGAGGTCGAAGTGATCCTTAAACCTTCTGTAGATATCACACTCGAAGATACAGTGGCTTCAGGAAGCGTGGTCGTCAAATATACCGGAAATAAAAAACATCTGCTTGATTATATCAATATCCTGGAAAAATCCATCAAATCCGAAAAGCTGATCATACATTTTGATGATTTTATTAAGCTTAAGTCAGATTTCAAATCACATTTTTCGGAAATTGAAGCTGCCGGAGGGCTTGTATTCAACGATAAACATGAGTTTCTTTTTATTTACAGGCGTGGGTCATGGGATCTGCCTAAAGGTAAAATAGAAGCCGGTGAATCTAAAAAGAAAGCCACGATCAGAGAGATAGAGGAGGAGACAGGCCTGAAAAAACTGCTGGTACACGACAAACTTATGGTGACCCGCCATACTTATCGCAGCAATGTGGGTAAAAGAATCATCAAGAAAACCCACTGGTATCTTGTTTCTACCATC
>JAKQGD010000604.1 GCA_029573365.1 Bacteroidota bacterium
TGTGAGTCTGTGCTTAACAAGGTACAGCGACAGCAGTCTTTTGTCAAAATAGCTGAAATCACCGCCATTGATCCTCAGCAGGTCTATAGAGACCCTATCCTTGATGTTGTCTACCAGGGACCTGACCATCTTTTCCGGGTCGTCATTGAAGTAAAAACAAGCGTAGATCATATTGACACCGAGTACGCCTATAGCCTCCTGCTGCAGGCGGTTGTTAGTATCTAGCATTTTGACGTGCAGCACCATGTCGTTTACTGGTCCGTCAGGCTTGAGGCGGAAGCGTAGTCCCATCCACCCATTACCTTTGATGGTCCGCGTATAGTTGATGGCTTGTACCGTGTCGGCAAATACAAAAAAAGTAGCATCGGGCCTCGACTGTGTCAGACGCTCTTCCATAAGCTGCCATTCGTGGTCAAGCATTTTGTAAAGTCTCGATTCGGATACATACCTGCCTGATGGCTCAGCTCCGTAAATAGCATCTGAGTAGGTCTTGTCGTAGGCAGACATGGTCTTGGCTATGGTCCCTGCAGCGGCCCCCGCCTGAAAAAAATTCCTGGCCACTTCCTGCCCTGCCCCTATCTCCGCAAAGGTACCGTATATAGGGTCATTGAGGTTGATATCCAGAGCTTTCTGCTCTGTTTTTATCATCTGATATTCCATCTGTGTATGCTGTAAATTTGCCCTGCAAAAATACGAGAAATTGCCGAAGGCAGGACTTATTGGGGCATCATCATTTTATAATTAACGCCGACCTACGCAGGATAAAAGACCTTTTACAATACTGTCACCGAGCCACGTACTATTTTTTCGCCTAACTCTGATCTTACTTTGAGTAAGTAGATAAAAACTCCGCTGTCTTTTCTTTCGGGTTGCCATGCGGTAGTGTCGTCATTGGCCTGCAGTTCCGCACCACTATACATGAGGTTGCCCCATCGGTCATACACATACATGTCATAAGAGAGAACATTCCTTCCTTTGAGGAAAAACCTGTTGTTGGGAGATGTTGGCCTCTGAGAGACCACATTGGGCATAAAGTAGTAGGGTCTTATATGCCTTACGGCGAATGAGGCTGTGTCAATGCAACCGTTGCTGTCCGTTACCTGCACCTGATATTCGCCTGACGACAACTGTAAAAAGCTAATCTGCGTACTGTTAAGATTTTCGAACTGCTGTGCCGATGTCCCTGATAACCGGATGCTGTAATCTGTCGCATTAAAATCTATCGTAACCAGGGCAGAGCCGTTGCTGTCCTCGTCGTCAGACGATGACACGGTGTTTACAGAGGTTATACTGAGCTGACTGACGAGGATATCACTGACAGCAGACCCTACGCAGCCTGATGAGTCTGCAGGCATAAAGGTAAGTTGCTGACGCCCCGCAAGCCCTGCCGGCGAAAACTCCTGGCTTCCTGGCACTCCACTCACACCCTGACCTGACCAGACCCCGATGATGCCTGAAGCCGATGCCGGCAAAGGTACAGATGGCGAATCAGGGCACAGGCCTTCGAAATCCTGAAGAGTCGGTATCAGTCTGGGGACAATGGCCACGTTTTCGTTTAGCGTAAACCTGCAGCCTGATGCATCCGTCACTTCTACGGAGTAAACACCACCGGAGCCGATTTGGGCAACAGGTATGATTACCTTTGACGTCTGGGAAGTTAGTTGACCGGGGCCCTTCCAGTTGAATGTCAATCCGGAACTGACGGACAGTATCAGGCTGTCTCCCTCGCATACTGGGGCGTTTGAAATCAGAGAGGCAGACTTGCTGAATTCTACATTGACCTGACGTGTGATGATACAATCGGCGGTCATGACTTCTACTGTATAGATACCTTCGGCTTGAGCCCCTGCATTAAGGATTACCGGATTTTGTAATGTCGACACAAACCCGTCAGGGCCCGTCCACTTATACGAAAGACCCCCGGAAGCCGTCAGCGAGAGGCTGTCACCCTGGCACAATGGCGAATTGCCACCGGCTGTGACACTCCCTACTGCTTTGACATCTGTAAAGCTGGTATCGATGCACCTGTTTTCGTTTTTCACCACCAGAAAATAACGTCCGAACTGATCTGCCTTTATCTGACTGATGACGGGATTTTGCTCCAGGCTCATAAAACCTGCCGGTCCCCACCATTGATATGAGATTCCCCCTGTGCCTGCGAGCTTTAAGTCATTACCTTCACAAAGATTTGCGGGTGCAGCGATCATAGCATTGGCCCTGCCCTCTCCATTGCACCACCTGGTAAAATCACCGGCAAAAATCAGCCCGGGGTTTTGAAAGAAATTGTAACCACTGGCATTGACATTGGCACTTTGTCCGAGTGGACAGTATTTCTGCATGGATGCAGGAAAACATCCTTCCAGATTGTTGCCATGTAAATAGATCCGCCTGAGGCTGGCCATATTGCCAAACGAAGGTGGTATTTCTCCTGAAAGCATATTGTTGTGGGCATCCAGACTGAGCAGAGACGCAAGATTGCCAAAAGTCTCAGGTATAGGGCCTGTGAGCATATTGTCGCTGAGCAGAAGGCTGATAAGGTTGGTCAGATTACCCAGAGAAACAGGTATATTTCCTGTGAGTTGATTGTTTGAGATGTGAAAACTCACGAGCCTGGTCATGTTGCCGATAAACGACGGGATGTTGCCACTAATCTGGTTGTCATTGAGCAGGAGTTTCTGCAGATTGATGAGTGATGATATTTCTGCGGGCAGGGTGCCACTGATCATGTTTTTATGGAGCCACAACTCCTGGAGCCCTGTCAGATTTCCGATTTCGGCTGGTATGCTGCCGGTGAGTCTGTTTTCGTCAGCGTATAAAAATCTCAGGGCGGTCAGATTGCCCAGGGCCTTGGGTATGCTGCCAGTCAGTTTGTTTTGTGACATAGCCAGAAGCCTCAGTTTCGAAAGGTTGCCAAATTGTGATGGTATCTGGCCTCCTATGTTGTTTTGCGAAAGCAGCAACTCCTCCAGGTTGTCGAGCCCGCCGAGGGCCGGAGCCAGAAAGCCTCCCAGGCTGTTTTGATTGAGGTGCAGTACGACCAGATTTTTGAGGTTCCCCAGGGCCGGCGGAAGGTTGCCACTAAAGTTGTTGAGGCTCAACTGCAGCTTCTTCAGATTTATGAGGTTCCCCAGCTGACTGTGTACGGGTCCGTTAAACTGATTGGAAGATAAATTGAGCTCTTCGAGTGCCACGAGATTGCCGATGCTGAGCGGAAGGTTTCCTACCAGGTTGTTATTGCTCAGATTGATAACCTTGAGGCCTGTCATCAGCCCCACAGAATCAGGCAGCAGCCCATTCATCTTATTGGACGGCATAGACAAAGACTCTACACATCCGAAGGCATTGAGCTTGACTCCATACCATGTGGATATACTTCTGCCGGGTACCAGCCAGTTGGTTTTGTTTGTCCAGCCAGAGCCCAGAGTCTGGTTAAATATGCTTACCAAAGCCAACGAATCTGTCATCCTGCTGCATTGAGACATACCTTTGCCACAGAGCAGGGCTATCAGCAAACAGGTCATTAAAACCATTCTCATCACAATCGGTATAATTTGCACAAAGTAACAAATTAATCTTCGTTTTGATTGAAAAGCGGTGACCCGTAAAATGTCGTCTGTAACCGCAAAAGACATTTTAACTCCAAAGATGGCATGTCCATAATCAAATAATAGAGAACTGACCGAAGACAAAATGAAAAAAGCCTGCAAACCAGCAGGGTTTACAGGCTACATTTCAATGGTTTTATATCGTTAGGACAAGCATCACCTCCTGAGCCAGAATCCCAGCCATGCTCCGCAGATGGTCCAAGCAACTACGGCATCCAGAAGATCCGGAAGAGTATTTTTTTCAAACCATATGCTGTTTGTGTACGAGGTGGTAAGGTACCCTACCAGGCCTACGACGATACAGGAGACGATGGTGGTCTGCATGCTGATGTTTGGTATTTTCATGAGGAGCCAGATAAGAAGCAGCACGGCCACCACATCTGTCAGATAGCCTCTGAACATGTTCATACCCATATTGGCATCCATGCTTTTGTGATACGTAATCTGGGCCCATGGTTTTCCCATAGAAGCTTCCATTGCTTTTTGCTGCTCTTCTGATGACGCGTCGGGAGGAGATGTAGGTAAAAAATAAGTACCTTCTTCACTCATATGCGAGCTCAGCATCTGAAGAATGGTATCTTGATTGGGAGTGTATTTTTGTTCCCCTTTGTGAAAATTGATGGCTGCCCACGACACAAACTGCCAAATAAATACGAGTAGTCCGCCCACCAGGGCACCGATAATCATTTTTGAATTCATGTTTCGTTTTGTTTTAATTGAAAAAATGGTGTTTTAAAAATTGCTTCATTGTGCGGTCAAATGGGGCTATGGTGAGGTAAATTTAATATAATCGATAAATATTGCAAACTTTTATTTTGACTGTAACATTAAATACACACCTCTGCACCTGTGGCCCTGGTCCTTCCGGAAAATTATCCCGGGATTTGTGTACCTTTGCGTGATATAAAAATAGCAGTTCCATTATGAAAATCGGAATAACCATCGGAGATATCAATGGCATAGGACCTGAGGTAGTCATCAAAGCCCTCAATGACCCAAGGCTTACAAAGATGATCACGCCAGTCATTTATGGCTCATACAAGGTGCTGTCATACCACAAAAACATAGTCAAGGACAGCAACGTACAATTTCATACCGTATCAGGAGCTGCACAGGCGGTGGCCGGCAAAATAAACATCGTCAATTGCTGGGAAGACAACATCAGCATCACTCTGGGCAAAGCCACTGAGGAAGGTGGAAGATACGCTTACATAGCTCTGGACCGGGCCATGAGCGACCTCCAGAGCGGAGCCATAGAAGCCATAGTTACCGGTCCTGTCAATAAAAATGCCATGCATCAGGCTAAGTTTCCCCACACCGGCCACACAGAATACTTTACGGCAAATGACAAAAAGGGACAAAGTCTCATGATGATGGTGAGCGACTCTCTCAAGGTCGCCCTTGCAACCAACCACACGCCTGTAGCAGGCATATCTACTGCACTGACCAAGGAACTCATCATCGAAAAACTTAAAATACTCAACCGTACCCTGATTGAGGACTTCGGGTATGACAGGCCGACCATCAGTGTGCTGGGGCTCAATCCCCATGCTTCTGACGACGGCACCATAGGTGACGAAGAAGAAAAAGTCATAAGACCTGCTATAATTGAAGCCAAAAAGCAAGGCATCATGGCTGCAGGCCCTTATCCTGCCGACGGATTTTTTGGCAGCGGCTTGTGGAAAAAAACCGACGCCATACTGGCCATGTACCACGACCAGGGTCTCATACCTTTTAAAGTATTGTCTTTTGGGGCGGGAACCAATGTCACTGCGGGATTGTCATTTGTCAGGACATCACCCGACCATGGAACAGCCTATGACATAGCCGGCAAAAATGAAGCCGACGAGTCGTCCATGATTCGTGCCATATACCTGGCAGCAGACATATACAATCACCGCAAAGAATACCACTCCGACCGTCAAAATGCCCTTGTCCGCAGAGAAAAGCAGTCTGCCGGACTCAATGACTGACCGTGCAGTTTATCTCTGAAGGCATTCTCCTAGGCCTCACTCTGACCATCATGATCGGGCCTATTTTTATAGCCCTCACACAGACAGGTCTGGAACACGGTCTCAGAGCCGGATTGTCTGTAGGGTCAGGTATCTGGGTCAGCGACATCCTGGTGATCGGAGGAGCGTATTTTTTTATTCATGCCATCACACGTCAGATCAGCGACCCTGCCTTTGCACGATGGACAGGCCTGGCAGGAGGACTTATTCTAATCGCTTTTGGCATTGCTGCCATTCTTAAAAAACACAGGGGCGAAGTCAAAACTCCCGGATTTAGTGCCGGGACTTATGTGGGATATTTTACAAAAGGTTTTGTGGTAAACTTTGTCAATCCATTTACCTTCTTTTTCTGGACCAGCGTAATGACTACTTATGTGGTTTCACGCCATGCCACAAGTTCGCAGGTGATTCTGGTATTTGGGAGCATCCTCGCTACGATTATGTGCACAGACTCGATCAAAGTCATCCTGGCTAAAAAGATACGATCTAAACTCAAACGCCATCACCTTGTGATGTTTGGCAAAGCAGCAGGTCTGCTACTGATAGGCTTTGGCATTTCGCTGATATACCGCAGCGGAATACTTTAGTTTTGAGCGTCGAGTTTTATTTCTATGACCTCACTTTTCTGTGTGTCTGAGTTGAGGATGATAAGCTCCTTTTTGCCCTTGTAGGTATAGGAAAGGGCTATAGTGGCCGGAGGTTGCCTGCCCATGTCATCAGCGTGCAGCAACAGGAAGTTTTTGCCGGACTCATTGAGCTTTAGAATGAAGTCATGAGGTTTGCCGGAAATTTCTAATTTTTCGACTATCCAGTCACCGTTAAAACTCAGTGATACTATATCCTTGTCTATGATTTTATGGTCATAAACCTGAAAATTCACGATGGGTTTGTCAACCATGATTGACCTGGTAGCCTCCACTACACTCCTTCCTTTGACTACCTTTGGCAGTGT
This sequence comes from Bacteroidota bacterium, assembly GCA_029573365.1. Classification (GTDB taxonomy): domain Bacteria; phylum Bacteroidota; class Bacteroidia; order Chitinophagales; family Saprospiraceae; genus OLB9. Next base: position 6,570 of record JAKQGD010000604.1, read on the forward strand.
TTTGATCAGTGGGTCGGAAGCAGCGAGGTACTCGGTTTTGTCAAGTAGCTTGGGATAAATCACCTTAAAATAATGCGGCATTTCAAAATACCTCACTACAGGCAAGCTCAGATAGTCCAGAGTTCTGTTCATTTCAAAGACTATACCATTGCCATAGCGGTTAAATTTATTGATCACATCGATGTTGTAGTAATAGTAATATTTGTCGTACAACTTATATTCTTCGGGAAGGTTTTCGGCCTCTAAAAATGATTTTTGCTTTTTGATGGATTCCGTGGCCTGCCTTTTGATATTGCCCCAGTACATCTGTACCCTGCTGTTGATGAGGCGGGTGCTGTTGTAGTCGGCCAGGTTTATATCCTCAATTGCTACCAGAGCTTTTTCCTCAGCTTTGAGGAGCTCAGCAAAATTGTCATCCTCCTTGTGATACAAAGCGTTTAAAGCAGCCCTTGTGGTCGAATACTGGTCATTCATGGCCTTGAGCACGACAGGAAACTGCATGTCGTCCTGTGTAAACTTAAGAGTGCGGGCATATTTCTGTATCTCCTCTTCTAAATCCAACTGATGTGAATAAAAATTTCGGTACAGGGTAACTCCTTTTTCCAGTTTTTCGTACACGAGACTCAGGTTTTCCCTTTTTGTGAGGTCCAGAGTCTTGATTTGTTCCTCGAGTTCGAACCGTAACTTATTGACAGATGATGTCACGGCGTGCATTTCTTTTGCTGCAGCCTTCAGCCTACCTTCCAAATCACCCGGCAGAGTGCCATCAGAAAGAAGGATTTTGCCATACCATTCATTGGGCGATGTCTCATAAAACCAGTTTTCGGCATCTTCAAAGATATCCTGTGGCAGGTCCTTGTTGGAATAGAAATTAATCTGCTGGTCGGGCAGGTCTACGTATTTGTTGATGTTTTTGTTGAAGTTTTCCAGCAGCCTGTGTACGATAAGCAATCCGTGTATGCTTTCGTTGCTAAAGTTTACATACTGGTCGAGGGCTTTTATCCGTTGTGCATCGGTGACCTTTTGTCCGGTGGCTGTCATGGCCAGCAAGGATGTCATCAGGATTACTGAAACCAATGTTTTTATAGACATACTGACAATAGATTTAGGGCTGACATATTGTCAACAAACCGCAAATATCCAGATTTAGTGCCATATACCCGCACCATAAAGATACATTAACCAAATATTATCAGAATGTGGATGTGTTTAATGAATGGTTTTATTTATTGCAGCAGATTGACTCATTGCCCACCAGAGGTCTGAGGATGAAAATGGTCAAATAAAAGTTTCTTAAACTGTGCCTTTACAACATTGCGGTCAGTAGGACTTTTTTCCAGTGGTAGTGTATTGCTAAAATAAACTACTTCCAATTTTTCGGCATCAATAATAACAGCATATAAGTTGATAGTGGACTTTATTGGAACCTGACTATACATCCCTAATGTCAAGATTCCCAACCCAATAGCCTTACCTACCTGTTTTCCATAATTTCCTTTTTTTCTGCCAAACCCACTAGCTATTGTTGCCAAATAATATTTATTGCCATTGGCTTTTAAATGATTGGATAAATTGGGTCCAATTTTTATTCGTTCTAAATTTTTGGTTAAAAGTATCTGATTAAATAGATTATTAATTTCGACAATAGTATTTAAACTATCAGTTTCCGAACTGAAAGTTGTTTTAGTTTTCTGCCTGAATGTCCGATCTTCAATAATTACCGAATCCAGAATAAGTTTAGTTATTTTCGAAATAGAATCATTGTGGACGCCTAAGTTACCCTTTTCTATTATACTTATATATGCTAAGGGTTCAATGTATGCTATATTGTCGGTATTTTTTACGGGATTAGTTTTGCTTATCAGTCGCTTTGTACCACAAGAAGAAAACGTTAATAAACAAATTAATAGGAAAAATTTAAAAAAGTTATTCATAGAGCTCTGTATTCTTAGTCAAAAATAAGCAATTACATTTGTATTCTGGTCTGATAATAAGATCTTTAAAAAAATATCATGAACGACATATATCTCCACCACGCCGCCATGTATGAGACCATGTACAAGACCTTTATAGACTATGAAGGTGAGTACAGAATGTATCGTGACCTGCTGGCTCTGCCTCACGGGGGCTGCGTCGTGGAAGCAGGATGTGGTACGGGCCATATGTACCCGCACTTTGTTGGCGAAGGATACAGTTATACCGGCATCGACATCAATCGTTCCATGCTCGACATAGGACTGTCAAAACATCCGGCTGCTGACCTCAGGGAGGGAGACATGAGGGCCCTGGACCTGGAGAAGCCGGCCGATGGCATCTTCCTCATGTCGCGTACACTCAGCTATATGGTGACAAATATTGACCTGCTCGCGGCATTTTCCTCCATATACAAAAACATGGCCCCCGGTGGCAGACTGGCATTTGATGTCATCGATGCTTCGCGTTTTATCACGGAGATACACCCGCAAAGCAGGGTAGAACACACCGCCTTTGACGGGTCCGTAATGTACAGAAGGGTCAGCAGGTGGTCGCCCGACCATTCGGAATGCTGGACCTTCCGCTGGATATCAGAGTACTACTCCACGCACCATGGCGGTACAGAAACCCATGTCATCACCGATGATTCTGTAGTGAGGGCCTTTACCGCCCAGGACATAGATTTGGCCCTGAGACTGTCAGGCTATAGCGAAATTTCATACTTCGAAAAAGAAGCATATGCCTTTCCCACACTGGTGTTCCGGGCGATTAAGGAATAAATTATTAAAACCACAATTTTTTGTGTAATAATTTTCTACAACCTCTTGCGTCGTATCAAAACAAGTTATATATTTGCCGGATTTATCGTCATTATTTTGCCGTTTAAATCGACATTATAAAATCAGGGCCAAGGTCAAGACTGAGGCTGGCAAAAAGGTACTCCTGCCAGGCCGGGCCACAATTCTGGACCTGCCCCGACTTTAACCTGAGACTTAATCTCAACCTTAGCCTTTGTCGATGTATCTCAACTGCCACACATATTACAGCCTGCGTTACGGCACCCTCGCTCCGGAGGAATTGCCGGTGCTGGCCAAAGCAGCAGGAATCAAAACACTCGTGCTCACAGACATCAACAATACGTCATGTGCCTTCCAGTTTGTACAGGCGTGCCGGGCTGAGGGCATAAAGCCGGTGCTGGGCATAGAGTTTCGTGAGGGCCGCGAACTGCTGTATACAGGCATCGCCCGCAATGACGAAGGCTGGCGTGAATTATGTGCCCTCCTGACAGAATCGTCGCTCACCGGCGAACCCCTGCCCAAAGAGGCTCCACTGCTGCAACACTGCTACATCGTATACCGCAAACTGCCCAAAGGCGTGGATCTGCTCCGCGACTACGAGTATGCGGGCATACGACCCGAAGAAGTAAACCACCTGTACTCTTCCTACCTACGCAACTACATGCACAGGCTAGTAATCCTGAGCCCGGTGACCTTTGCCGACCAGGATGGCTTCAAGACCCACAAGCTGCTGCGGTGCATAGACCTCAACATCGTCATCAGCAAACTTGACGCTAGGGACTGTGCCAAGTCGTGCGAAATATTCCACCCTGAGGGACACCTCGAAAAGGTTTTCAGCCAGTATCCCGACATCATCCGCAATACACAGGCCATCCTCGACAACTGCCATACCGACATGGCGGCGTCCTTTCTGCACAACCGCCGTACCTTTACCGGTGATGAGGATGACGATTTCAAGCTGCTCACCAAACTGGCGGTCAGCGGCTGCCAACGCCGGTACGGACCCCGCCACAAAAAGGCACAGGAACGCACCCAGAAGGAGCTGAAGGTAATCAGGCAGATGGGCTTCTGTGCTTACTTTCTCATTACCTGGGACATCGTGAGGTATGCCCACTCCGTCGGGTACTTTCACGTAGGCCGCGGCAGCGGAGCCAACTCCATCGTGGCGTATAACCTCGACATCACCGATGTAGACCCACTGGAGCTGGACCTGTACTTCGAGCGGTTTATCAATCCGCACAGGTCGTCGCCTCCTGACTTCGACATAGACTTCTCCTGGAATGAGCGGGACGACGTCACAGACTACATCTTTAAGCGGTACGGCAAGGAACACACCGCCCTGCTGGCCACCTACAATACCTTCAAGGGCAAGTCCATCATCAGGGAGCTGGGTAAGGTGCTGGGCCTGCCTAAGGCAGACATAGACACCATCGTAGACGAGCCCCATGCCACAGAAAAGCACCATCCCTTTGCCAGCCACATCTTCAGGTATGGCAAGCTGATCGAGGGTTTCCCCAATTACCTGTCCATCCATGCCGGCGGCGTGCTGATCAGCGAGCGTCCGCTCAACTATCACACGGCACTGCTGATGATGCCCAAGGGCTTCCCTGTTGTACACTTCGACATGTACGGAGCCGAAGACCTGCAGTACCACAAGTACGATGTGCTGTCACAACGGGGGCTGGGCCATATCAGGGATGCTGTGGAGCTCGTAAAACAAAACCAGGGCAAGGCCATAGACGTGCACGATGTCGCAGCCATCAAGGAAGACCCCAATGTCAGGGCACAGCTGCGGTCGGGCCACTGCATAGGCTGCTTTTACATAGAGTCGCCGGCGATGCGGGGCCTCCTCCACAAGCTGAGGTGCGACAACTATGTCCATCTCGTGGCCGCCAGTTCGATCATACGCCCGGGTGTGGCACAGTCAGGCATGATGAGGGAGTACATACAGAGGTTTCACCATCCTGACAGCTATACTTACCTGCATCCTGTGTTTGAGGAGCACCTGGGAGAGACCTTCGGTGTCATGGTCTACCAGGAAGATGTGATGAAAATAGTACACCACTTCTCCGGCCTCGACCTCGACGAGTCGGACGTGCTCCGCCGCATCATGACCGGCAAAAAGAAAAGCTCAGATACCTTCAGGAAGCTGCAGGAAAAATACTTTAACAACTGCCGCGAACGCGGCTATCCCGATGATCTCACCCGGGAGGTGTGGCGGCAGATAGAGAGTTTTAGTGGCTATTCGTTTTGTAAGGCACACTCGGCGAGCTTTGCGGCAGAGTCGTTTCAGAGCCTCTACCTCAAGACCTACTTCCCCCTCGAGTTTATGACGGCTGTAATCAACAATTTCGGTGGTTTTTACAGCACCGAACAGTACATCCACGAAGCAAGGATGTGCGGAGCCGCCATAGAACCCCCATGCGTCAACAACAGCACCTACCTCACCAACATCTACGGCACCACGATATACCTGGGATTTATCCACATCTCCAACCTCGAACGCAAGGTAGCCCAGAGCATCGTGGAGGAAAGGCTACGCCAAGGTGACTACCGCAGTCTCAGGGACTTTGTAAACCGCATAGACATCAGCAAAGAACAGCTCGAGATTCTCATACGCATAGGGGGCTTCCGGTTTACCGGGCTCAATAAATACGAACTCATGTGGGAAAAAAATGCAGTTCACAATCCGCTGATTAAACATGTGCATTGTGCCACGTTTTTTGACACTGAGCAGGAGGAGTACACTCTACCCATCCTTGCAGAAACAGAACACGAACAGGCCTTTGACGAGATAGAGCTGCTGGGCTTTCCGCTGTGCAGTCCCTTTGACCTGCTGCAGACAAAGTTTCGCGGAGACATCATGGCAGCCCAGATGAAGGAAAACCTCGGCAAGAAGGTGCGGATGGTGGGCTACTACGTCTGCCGCAAATGGGTAACCACCGTCAAAGGCGGGTTGATGAACTTTGGTACGCTTACCGACGTGGAGGGCCGCTTTTTTGACACCGTGCACTTCCCTCCGAGCCTCGCCAAATATCCCTTCAAAGGTAAAGGTTGCTATATCATCCTCGGCAAGGTGGTAGAAGACTTTGGATTTCCCAGCCTGGAGGTCGAAAAGATGGAGAAGCTGCCGTGGGTAAAGGATGGGAGATATTAATGGAAAATAAAGTGTTAAATATTGAGAAGTTAGATCAATACTATTAAAAAATTACGTACCTTTATACGTACCTAATTAAGAACAATATGAATGTGCTAAATTATACGACTCTCAGAAGCAAACTAAAGGATGTCCTGGATACTGTCATAGATAACAATGAAACCGTAGTAGTAAACCGTGGGACCAAAAATGCAGTCATCATATCCCTAGATGAGTACAATTCTTGGATAGAGACTATGCATCTTTTATCTACAAAGGCTAATAGAGATCGACTTGAGCAAGCTATTGAAAGAGATAAAAATGGTCAAAAAATCAAAAAGGCTTTGATCAAAGAATAATGAGAGATCTAAGTTGGGATATTGATGGCTGGGATGATTATATATATTGGCAGAAGACAGACAAAAAACTTCTCAAAAGAATAAACACACTTATAGAAGCGACATTAAGGGATCCATACAACGGTGTTGGAAAACCTGAAAACCTCAAGGGCAATCTGTCGGGGTATATATCCCGCCGGATAGACGAAGAGCATCGATTAGTTTACAAGGTCTATGATGATAGAATACATATACTGGCATGTAGGTTTCATTATTGATAGTCACTGTGCCTGGAGTTGAGCAAGATGGAGAAGCTGCCGTGGGTAAAGGATGGGAGATATTGATTAAGCAAATAGATTTTTTTATCAAACATTCCTGAAAAATCGTTGTTTCCGCGGGATGGCGGATATAGCAGTTTCCTTTTTTATCATCACACTGGTCAATGTACTGGTATATATCTGGGCGTACAAAAAACAAAGCGACCAGCTTACAGACATTAGTTACAGCCTGTGTTTTATAGCCGCCACGCTTTATTTTCTGCTGGGTTACAGATCATTGACACCGGGTCGGTTGGCTCTTGCACTCATGGTGATTATATGGGGAGTAAGGTTAGGTGGTTTTCTCTTTTACAGAATACAGAAAATGGGGCAAGACAAAAGGTTTGATACATTCAGAGGCGATCCGGCAGGCTTTTTAAAGTTCTGGCTGCTTCAGTCCCTGAGCATTTGTATCATCGTGCTCCCCGTGATTTTTGGCCTCATGGCTGACGACCTTACGGTCAATGTATTCGCATTAGCGACCTGGGCTGTCGGCTGGATTATCCAATCGGTGGCTGACTGGCAGAAACTTTATTTCAAAAGCCACAACCCCGGGGACCATTTTATAAGCTATGGCCTGTATACATATGTCAGACATCCCAACTATACCGGAGAAATACTGATCTGGGTCTCTGTATTATGGTACGTTGCTCCCGCTCTGTCAGGCTGGCAATGGATGGCTGTCATCAGCCC
>JAKQGD010000341.1 GCA_029573365.1 Bacteroidota bacterium
CAGACTTTTGTCAATGCATATCTCTGACCCCGACCTCAAGCAGTTTTATCATGAGTTTATGGTATCGGAGGCCGGCCATTACCGCACTTTCCTTGACCTCGCCAAGTTGTATGCCCCCGAAGAAAAAGTCAAAGCCCGCTGGCAGGACATGCTCGACTTTGAGGCCGGCATCATGCAACGCATAGAGTTGCGGGGCGACAGGATACATTGAGAGTTAAAGAAGTCAAAAGAAACAGAGTACAACCATAAACATGTGCTTTGAGATGGATATTTATAGAAGGTAACCCGGCAAAACATATTTCCCCTACCAAAACCGCAAAATTTTCTATTTTTGCATCTCATTTCCGGCAATTAACCCAGATATGGAATTTTGGCAAAGGGATTTTGAATGGCTCCGCATAAGGCATTTTGTCAGGGATACCCTCGGCAGAGAGTCTTTGCCTGATTTTCAAGCCATCCTTTTTCTGATAGGCCTGCAGGAATTGGGCAGAGTACCTAAGGACCGCTTTACCAAGGAGGAAAAACGTGACCTCATGCACATAGCTGTTTGTACACTGCTCGAGCCGGAAGGATATTACGAGTTTGAGGGCCGGGACCACGACGGTTGGCCACACTGGAAAGAAGTTAGGCCTTTTGACATCAAAGGCGTCAAAGAACAAGAAGAACACCTCATCGTCCGCATCATCGACTACTTTAAAAACCAGTACGAAACCACACCCATTAACTGATACAGTAAAAAATGACCACCATGAGATATACCTTCATCATCCTGCTGAGTATGACCCTACTTGCGTGTAGCGATGCGTCAGATTATACCATCAGCACCGATTACGGAGACATGAAAATCAAACTCCTTGATTCGGCTCCAAAACACAATGCCAATTTCAGGAAGCTCGTAAAAGATGGCTTTTATGACCACCTTCTTTTCCACAGAGTGATCAAGGGGTTTATGATCCAGGGCGGAGACCCCGAGTCCAGGGGAGCCTCTTTTGACAAACCATTAGGCAGCGGGGGTCCCGGATACACCATCCCGGCAGAGATAGGCGTACCGCACTTCAAAGGTATGATATCAGCAGCACGCCTCGGTGATGCTGCCAACCCGGCTAAGGAATCCTCAGGCTCACAGTTTTACATCGTCCAGGGTTCGCCCGTAGATGACGCTATGCTGGATGCCATAGAGCATCAAAAAGGATTTAAATATTCCCCGGCACAGAGAGAAAAATATAAAAAACTGGGAGGTACCCCCATGCTTGATGGCGATTATTCGGTCTTTGGTGAGGTCATCAGCGGCCATGAGGTGATAGACAAAATTGCGGGCGTAGAGACCGATCAGAGAGACAGGCCCAAAAAAGATGTCAAAATGACCATCAAATAAAGAACACCTTCATGCCCCTAAGCAGATTGACAGAGATAGCGGTTTTTTGGGCTTTGATGACCCTGGCGGCATGTTCGGGACCCAGAGCCGCCTTCAGTTTTGATACCCGTAGCTACCATGCTCCGGCCCATGTAAAATTTATAAACAAATCCTCCGCCGGCGAAAGCTACCTGTGGGATTTTGGCGACGGTCATACCTCAGAGGAGTTTGAGCCCGATCACCATTATTCGCTGTCAGGTTCGTACAAAGTAACGTTGACGACCCACGCCAAAGGCAAACGAAATACCCATTCAGCTCAGCTGCACATAGACGCACCCCACCATTGTGTAGTAGAAATGGTCACTTCCGAAGGCACTATGTATATCAGACTCTTCGACGAAACACCACAGCACAGAGACAATTTTATCAAATTGGTCGAAGAGGGCTACTACGACGGTCTTCTTTTCCATCGGGTGATCAAGGGATTTATGATCCAGGGTGGTGACCCCGACTCCAGGCGAGCACCGGCAGGCAAAAGGCTCGGCACAGGAGGCCCTTCCTATAAAATACCCGCAGAATTTGCCGATACTCTATTTCACATTAAAGGAGCACTCGCAGCAGCCAGGATGGGCGATCCGGTCAATCCACAGAAGATGTCATCAGGCTCACAGTTCTACATCGTCCACGGCAGGCCCTGCACAGCATCAGACCTCGACAACTACGAGCTCCAGAAAAACATACGATACACACCTTATGCCAGGCACATCTACCTCCATCAGGGCGGCTCACCGCAGCTCGACAAGGAATACACCGTGTTTGGTCAGGTGGTCAAAGGCCTGGATGTAATAGACAAGATCACAGCAAAACAAACAGATGCCGCCGACAGACCCGTTAGCGACGCCATCATCCTAAAAACCAGAATCATTAACTGACACAAAATCCGCACAAAAACAACAACCATGCAAGTACTCGGAATAGACGTAGGGGGCACAGGCATCAAAGCCAATATCGTCGATACGGACACAGGTGAGATGGCCGGCGAAAAATTCAAGATCAAAACACCGTCGCCTTCCACACCCGATGCCATCATCGAATGCCTCAAAGAAGTCGTCAGCAATTACGACTGGAAAGGCAAAAAAGTAGGCATAGGCTTTCCGTCCGTCATCAAAAACGGCACATCACTCACCGCCAGCAACATCTCGCCGCTGTTTATCAATTATCCCATCAATGACGCCTTTAGCAAGGCCCTAGGCTGCGATGTAGTGGTCGTCAATGACGCAGACTCCGCCGGTATCGCAGAGATGACCTACGGCAAAGGCAGAGGCATAAACGGCCTCGTCATCTTTATCACCCTCGGCACAGGCATAGGATCGGCCCTGTTTTATAACGGACAGCTGCTCGCCAATACCGAGCTGGGCCACCTCAAGTATAAAAAATCAGTATTCGAAAAGTACGCATCAAACTACGCTCGCGAGTACCACCACCTGAGCTGGAAAAAATGGGCCAAAGAACTCGATACCTACCTTAATCACCTTTGCCTGCTCCTGAGCCCGGACCTGATCCTCATCGGCGGGGGGGTGAGCAAAAATTTCGATCTGTACAAACAATATCTCGATGTGCCCGTCAAGGTAGACACAGCATCCCTCTACAACGACGCCGGCATCATAGGTGCCGCCATGGCCGCCCGCGGATAGTCCATAGAATCCCGGCAGGGACAGGATTGTTTTCATTTTTTTTGGGAGTGCCCCCGTCCCTTGCGGGCCGCGGTCGGGCTATCCGCTGTATCCCGA
>JAKQGD010000183.1 GCA_029573365.1 Bacteroidota bacterium
GTCGCGCCAGGTCTCGTAGTGTGCCAGGTTCAAATTGAGCAGGGCAGAAATGACCAGGCCAGTAAAGATGATCATCACAAAACCGGTCGCCATCATCACATCCACGATAAAGCGCATGCGGATCTTACGCTGCAGGCAGGCCATCTTCTTGCTAATAGAACATACCCAGCGCCAGTGCTGCACTAAGTGCACCAGCAAAACAGACCCCACCCCCAGGCCTACCCACTCGTGCAGGTCATAGCCGGTCAGGGAGGGGTAAAAGGTCAGTACAAAACCCAGTAGGGCAATAATGTCAATTAAGATAATCTTCTTTTTCATTCCTGCAATTCTAATAGTTTCTGAAAAACAGGTGTTTAGATTTTGTATAGAAGATGTGAAGAAATTGTTAAGGTTTTCAGGCACTGGTTAGTAGATTATGAGCATTGCAGGGCGGCGCTGCCGGCGGCCAACTGATTTTTGAGGGCACGCCTGGAGAGATCATGCAGTGTGAAAGCTGGCATACAGGCAGGAGTTTGCGGGAGAAGGTTTGAGTTAATTCTAAAGTACGTTTTGGAAAACGAAATTCTTATAATTAATTATGAAATAATTAAAAATTGTGTTAATATATGAGTGAAATCAACAACCTGATTCCGTAAAAAATTACTGAAATTTTAATAAATGGAAGTATTGCCTGCCAAGGCTGTAAGTTATGCCTGTTCACTTTTACTGTGTCGTAAAAAGGAGTTTCCCGACATGTTAAAATTAGAAAAAATATTTTCCAGTAAATTGTTTGCCATAATCCTTGCTTTTACAATTTTGTTCACCACAACAGGCTTAACGACATTACCACAAGAGGGTTGTCCGGCTTGTGGCTGCGGTGATATCCCACTTGATGAGGAAACTTACCAGCGTTATCTAAAGCCGGTTGACCCTGAGGATCGGCAAGATACGGTCCTGCCAGGCTATTATAACGCTAATGCTTTGGGTTATGTGACGCCAGCAAAAGACCAAGGTCAATGCGGCGGATGTTGGTCTTTTGCCAGCGTAGGGGCTTTTGAATCGCATCTTATCATTGCCGGTCATGCCACCGACACAATCGATCTTTCTGAGCAGCAGCAGATCTCATGTAATGAAGATCAGGGAGGTTGCTGTGGTGGAAATGCACTTGCACTTCAATTTTGGGAGACAAGGGGACCGGTTTATGATTCTTGTTACCCCTTTGGGGATGGACCTGGAACAGCATGCCCTGGGACAGAGAGTAATGTGGCTTGTTCGACCTCCTGTCTGCAGTTGGGCTATAGGGTCACCAATTTTCACACTGTAACAGTAGGAGAAGCTAACTTTAAGGCATCTCTCTATGACGATGGTCCCAGTTATTTCCGTTTTGATGTTTTCCAGGATTTTATGGATTTTTACACATATGCCAGCTCCGGTGCTGTTTACACGAATACTGGTGGAAGTAAGTTAGGCGGTCATGCAGTGCTGCTGATTGGCTGGGATGATGCTAAGCAAGCTTTTCTGCTGAAAAATAGCTGGGGTTCTACCAGTGGCCCACAGGGTGATGGTACCTTTTGGATGGCTTATACTGGGCATGCTAATAATTTGGGCTTCCAGATGGCCAATTTTGATGTGGTACCCACTAACCAGGCGCCCATTGCCAACGCCGGAACTGACCAGGAAGTCACTCCCAGCAGCACGGTAACCATGAACGGCAGTAGCAGTTACGACCCGGATGGCAATGACCCCATTACCTACCAATGGGAACAAACTGCTGGCACCACGGTAACCTTAAATACTTCGGATCCAGCTATGCCTACTTTCACCGCGCCCACAGCTCCTGAACTGCTCACATTTAGTCTGGTGGTTACCGATAGCCTGGGTTTACCTTCTGCGCCTGATTCTGTCAATATCTTTAACGGGATCGAGCCATCTTTTGAACTCTATTTGCCATTAATAATGAAACCTGGTAGTACAGGATTTAACTCTCAATTTAATGGTAATGCAGATGGCTGGGAAGTACATTCTGGAATGTGGTATTACGATGATACATCGTTATTCACATATGGAATTGATGGTACCTCTTCTTCTGTAAGTTATACAGAAAATTATTCAACCTTGGATTACAGGGTCAAAATTGCGAGAGATGGAAGTCAGGCATATAATTCAAACCGTATTTTTGTTCGCGGGGTTCCGGAACCCTTAGGTGATGGTAACAGGTGGAACAATGGATATATGTTTCAATATGATACCGATGGATATTACTCCATTTATAAGTACATTTCTGGTGTTGCTTATGAAATTAAATATTGGACAGGATCATCAGCAATTTGCACGGGATTTTGTTGGAATGAGCTCCGGGTGACCGCAAATGGGGGAAACTTAAAATATTACATCAATGGCACCCTGGTTTGGTCTGGTACAGATACTACTTTTTCCTCTGAA
>JAKQGD010000190.1 GCA_029573365.1 Bacteroidota bacterium
TTCAGACGTGTGCTCTTCCGATCTGATCCCACACCGAGCCCATATCGGGAAATTTTGGCCAGAAGCTCGTCGGCAATATCCTGAAAGGCCGTAATCTCCACAATCTGCCCTTCGAGACAATCGGAAAGTACACTTTTGTCCCGCAGTTTAGTCTCATAGCATTTAGGACAGATGCCATAAACATCAACATTCTGCAATATGGGGTAAAAGCCGGCCTCTTTTGCCTTTTCCAGCACTATTTCCTCAAACATGGGTGAGTAAAACTCCTGCACCTCGGAACACTTCATGCAGATAAAATGTTCATGACGAAAATTAACATGGCAGTGTTCCAGAAATTCACGCCCGTCAATGGTGGTACAACGGATAATATTATGCTCTGACAATACATCAACCACCCGCTGCACCATACCCTTGTTCCAAACCGGGTTCCTGTCCACCAGAAACTCCAGAGCCCCGTTGAACGGGCAGTGGTGATCCAGCTTCAGAATCTCTTTGGCGATTAAAAGTTCCTCATCATCAAACTGCTGATGAGAGTCGCTCAACAGCTCTAAAAACTGTTCCAGCAGGTGGCGGTCATTTTTTTTCAGTTTATCAAAATATTTTGGTGCCATAAAGTTAGCCTCGACTTACAATTGAAAGAATACCAGAAAGCCGGAAAATATGCAATTAAAATCTTTCCTGATACATCGGAGAATTTTTTATGCCCGAAGGGATCAGGCTTTCTGCCTGGACATTTTGTAAACCTCAGCCAGTAAACCGGCGACAGCCAAATACAGATCCTCGGGAATCTCCGTATTCACTTCCACCTGTCTGTAAAGGGCCTGGGCCAGAGGTTTATTTTCCCGAATCGGCACTCCGCTCTTTTCCGCAATCTCACGAATTTTAAAGGCGATCAGATTCTTACCCTTGGCTACCACCACCGGAGCCGCCTTCGGTTTAGTGTTATCATATTTCAGAGCCACTGCATAATGGGTCGGGTTGGTCACCACCACATCCGCACTCGGCACCTGACTCATCATGTTTCTCTGGGCCAGCTCCCGCTGCTTCTGCCTGATTTTACCCCTGATCTGCGGATCTCCCTCGGTCTGCTTGCGCTCTTCTTTGACCTCCTGCTTGGTCATTTTCAGATCTTCAATATGCTTCCATCTGGTATAGGCCAGATCAAAAAGTCCGTAAATAACCAGCACCAATCCCATCTGCAAGATGAGTTTCACCATCAGCCAGGCCATATAATCCAGGGAATCTCCTA
>JAKQGD010000346.1 GCA_029573365.1 Bacteroidota bacterium
CCTGTCACATTGGCAGCCATGTCAGGTATGGAAAATCCCCATTTGGACGAAAAACCGTCCATCACCTCAATGGTCGACTGGAATAGCAATCCGCAAATGGCACCTGTCGTGATGCTCTTGTTTTTGCTGAGTCCCGTCCACCTCGCCCCTTTATAACACAATACTCCCTGGAAGTATGCAGTATGCACGTGGCCTATCTTATCCATATGGCCCCATTCGCCCCAGTCATTAAACAGGTGGAAACTTTCCTGGTCATACTGCTTGTACCAGATATTATAAAGGCCTACAGAAAACGCTGTGTAAGTGGCTCCTGTAAAAACCAGGGCCTTGGTAAACCTTCCCTTGCTGAGGGTATCAGAGGGCACAAAAAAAGACTGTCTTGCGGCAGATTGTCCCATGGCATTATTGCCCTGGGCCAGAAAAAGTATAACGACCAAAAGTCTGTGCAAATGGAGCAGATTTTCTTAAATGCACAAAATTAACGATAAGTATCCACATAAGCCGGAAGACATATAAAATTCCTCCTCGTCATGACCGCAAAAAGGTGTCCGCCCCGACCATTTGACCATAAAATTAAGGGTAAACTTTGTCGTATAGGTGGCATATTAAAAAATAACACTATCTTTCGTGGTCGAAATTAAAAACAGACCGGACCCATGCGGATGAAGACTTTTACCCTTTGCCTGCTGACCCTGATTGTGGTCGCACGAGTGTATTCACAGGAGTTACACAATTCATACTATCAATTTACTCCCTTAAATGTAAACCCTGCTAATGCAGGTGCCTTTGCCGGCTCGTACAGGGTCAGCGGCATCTATTCAGACAAGCAGGCCGCCATCACACCCAGGCCATTCAGGACACTGACCGTCTCTGCAGATGCACCCATAATAAAAGGCATCAGGAAGCAGGACTGGGTAGGTATCGGAGTGCAATTTGACGTCCTGGGACAATCAGGACTCAATTTTCAAAGCCAGGATGCCAGCCAGTTTCCTTCCAACAATCCGGGATCAACCCAAAGTTGGACTTTTCTAAAGATAGGACTTGCCTACCACCTGGCCCTGGACAAGAAGCAGACCAATATATTCACCCTTGGTGCACAGTTTAGCAATGGAAACCGCAACTTCAGCATGCTTAATTCCAGAGACGGCAGGGTGACACCTCAGACCAACCTGCCCGACAAGGACATCCAGGAGTTTAACGCCGGGCCTCCCTCGGCCGGTCAAACCAACAATTCCGGTGATGTGATTTTCGGAAGTTCCAGGGATCTGAGTGTAGGTGTACTGTACAATGCCCGCAGAAAAAAATCAGACATGAGGATCGGACTTGCCGTTGAAGGCCTGCTCAATCCTGCCATAGGTTTTAACAGCCGCAGTACAGGTGGTGCTGCCGATAGCGTAGAGCATAAGTATTTTGGTATAAATCTACACGGCACATATGACATGGAAGTAAGCAAGAAGCTTCATATAGTACCTGCCTTTTATTATTATAACCTGGGGCCCGCAAATGCACTCAATGTCAATAGCCACGCCTGGTATCAGCTCGACCCGGAAAAGGATCTTAGATTAGGAGCAGGTCTCGGAGTACGCAATCTCAGGGCCGGCATCCTGTACCTGGGAGCAGAGTTTAAAGACATAAGAGCAGGTTTTGCCTACGATATGGATTTCTCTTCGGCAACCATCGGCTCAGCAGGTGTAGGCGGCTACGAACTGGCAGTATCTTATATGGGAAAAATCTATAAGAAGCCTAAGCCAAAGCCGGTAATATTCTGCCCAAGACTTTGACATTTTTAGTTTTAAAGGAATTATTGAGATTATAAAGATTCAATCATGAAGAATTGTAGGCTATTAACAGTATTGATTTTTTTCATGTACATGTTCAGAGCGGTCGCTCAGCCTGTGGAGGTGAGTTCCTATGAGATGATGATGGAAACAGCCACAACTTGTGCCGAAAACAACGACTTTGTCAATGCCATTGACTGGTTTGAAAAAGCGTATAAAGAGTCAAAGGACCCCAACATTCTTGTCAACATCGGCGATATGTACATGCTGCTCAGAGACTACCCTAAAGCAGGAAATGTTTACGAAAGAGTAATAAAAAGAGACAAGAGAGATGAGTTTTTTGACCTTCGGCTTGACTGGGCCAGGGCACTGAAATATCAGGGTAAATACAAGCAGGCTCTTGACGAACTCAATTCGTTTGCATCCACCGTCGAAGACGACTCCCTCAGAAATGAGGCAAAGCTCGAGATGAAGGGCATCCTGATGATGGAAAAATATTCCGAAAACATCGAGGCTTCTGTAGCCTTTGCAAGTGAGGAGGTCAATTCGGCATCAGCCGAATCATCACCAGCTCAGTATACCGACGGCACTCTCTATTTTAGCAGCATGAAGGGCAAAGCACCTGTGGTGATCGATGGCCAGGAAGGCGATTACCACGCTAAGATATATGTAGCTTCTCGCACGCCTCAAGGCGAATTTGCAGCAGCAAGCCCACTGGACGAATCCATAAACAGGGTCGATTTTTATAATACCGGGGTTTCGTTTTCGCAGGATGGCAAGAGGATGTATTTTACCCGCGAAAAATTTCTCAACAACAGAGCAGAAAGTTCGCAGATATACGCCTGTGATCGCATTGGCGACAAATGGGGAGTACCTTACGCCATAGAATCCCTTAACAATGAATTTCACTCAAGACATCCCTATGAGGGCGAATTGTTTGGCTTCAAGGTACTGTACTTCATTTCTGATATGCCCGGAGGATTCGGAGGATATGACATTTATTACTCCCCGATCAAAGGGTCTGACTACGGCACTCCCGTAAATCTGGGCGACAAGATAAACACGGCTAAAAACGAGGAGTCACCCTTCTACAAAGATGGCACCCTCTATTTCAGCAGCAACGGACATCCCGGCATGGGAGGCATGGACAATTTCTATGCAGAGTGGGATGGCTCCAAGTGGAGTACACCGACAAATATGGGCTTTAATTATAATACTTCTTATGACGATTCGTTCCTAAGATTTAACCAGGGAGGCACAGTCGCATATCTTGTATCCAACAGGACACATAAGGACAAGAAGAAATTTAAAAATACCGAAACCTGCTGCGACGACATTTATATCGTACAGATCAGAGACCTCGTCATAGACCTGAAGGCACTGGTTACAAATGATAAAGGCCCTCTGGAGGGAGCCACGGTACAATTGTTTGAAGGCAAAAAGAAGGTAGCTATAGATAGCAAAACCAACTTCCTGAGCAATGACTTTTCTTTCCTTCTGGACTCTGAAAAAAGCTATAAAGCTTACATCAGCAGAGAGGGTTATTATCCTGACTCCATAGAGTTTAACACCAATGGCATCTTTGATGACTATACAGTGAGCAAAACCGTAATGCTCAAACCCAAGCCTGTGACCAAGAAAACCATTTCCCGAAACGAACCTATACTGCTCAAAAGCATTTATTTCGACTTTGACGATGACAAGATTCTTCCCGATGCAGAGAAAGACCTTAATTATCTTAAGTCGCTCATGGACCAGTATCCTGACATGGTGATCGAACTTTCATCTCACACAGACTCCAGAGGTAACAACGAATACAATAAAAAACTCTCGCAACGCAGAGCAAACTCTACAAAGAACTGGCTTGTGGACGAAGGTGTCGCTGCCGCAAGAATCAAGGCTGTAGGTTACGGAGAGACCAAACTGCTCAACCGTTGCAAGGACGGAGTGAAGTGCACTGAGGAAGAGCATCAACTCAACCGAAGGTCAGAGTTTAAGATCATAGCTGGGCCACAAACCATAGAAATAAGGATAGACGAATAATCAGTTTCATCCAAATTAATAAGAAAGAGCTTTCCGATTTACCGGGAGGCTCTTTTTTTTAAATGAGGCACAATTGGCATTTTATTACTTTTTCATTATTTTATTCTGTTTCAGAGCGAAGTATCTAAATATTAGACTTAAGTATCCATGAATCTCAGTCTAATGCTTTGAGTTTAAAATTAAAAGCTTTGTTAACGCCGGCACTCATTCAGATGTTATTCAATTTTAAGCTCATAATGAGTTATTTATATTGGCCGCAGCCAAACAATATTCAATTTATCCGGTTATTGGTACACAACTGTGTTAAAGCAGGAGATCAGGATTTAGCACCTTGGTGGAAGCATTTTGGTCTGATTTTTACAATTGATATTTTTTTTCATTTTCCAAATAATATTTTGAGCATTTAGATGCCATGTAGTTATCTTTGCACCGTTTATTTTTACAGATTTCATAATAACCCATTAATTTGGATACCAGAATGAATAAGCTGAATCTTTCCTTAAGCTTAATGTTTTTTACACATATTTTATCAGCACAGTCATCGGGAGCATCGGCCAGCAGCCTGCTTGTTTACAGCCTGATAGGCGTATGTGCGATATTGTTAGTATGGGCACTTTTTGGCCTGGCCTCCAACCTTCTTAAAATAGAAGCGGACAAATACGGCCTTGATTCCGAAAAGAACAATATAGGAATCATTCCAGGACTTCGTGACTTTTTCAGCCCATCTCGGCCCTCTTATGCATCCGAAGGAAGTTTTCATAACCTCCGCAAAGGCTATGATATAAAACTCGAAGGCTCGGCCAAGGGTCCGGTATCTGACGCCGCAGTTACCAGATTTGGTATTAATCCCAAGGATTTCAGGGGCATGACGCCTATACCTAAAGTAGAGGTGGAGGTTGGCACAGAAATCAAGGCAGGAGATCCATTGTTTTTTGACAAGAAAAGACCCGAAATCCAGTATGTGTCACCTGTCAGTGGTGAGGTTGTAGAAGTAAGAAGAGGAGAAAAAAGGTCTATAGCCGAGATTGTAATCCTCGCGGACAAGGACACCAAATACAGAAAATCCAATGTCCCTGACATATACAAAGCAGACAGAGCAGAATTAGTTAACTTTATGCTTGCTACGGGAGTGTGGCCTCTTATAAACGAAAGGCCCTTTGATGTGGTACCACAACCTTCTACAGTGCCCGTCAATATTTTTGTCAGCACGTTTGACACTGCTCCTATGGCCCCTGACAACAATATGTTTGTAGCCGGCAATGAAGAGGCATGGCAAAAAGGACTCAGCGTTCTGGCTCTGCTGACCTCTGGTAAGGTGCACTTGGGTTTGGATGCACGTGGAGGAGCGGCTCCGGCCAAGGCGTTTACTGATGCTTACGGCGTAGAAAAGCACTGGTTTAAAGGACCACATCCTGCCGGCAACGTAGGCGTGCAGATCCACCATACAGCTCCTATAAAAGGTCACGACAAAGTTTGGACCCTCAATGTGCAGGAGGTTATCACCATAGGCAAACTTTTCCTTACCGGCGAATATCACGCTGACAGAGTAGTGGCACTGACAGGTGCTGATTTGGCAAACCCCATGTATGTCAGGACCAAACAGGGAGCCAACATCGGTGAATTAATCAAAAACAATACAAAAGGCGAAAACCTGAGGCTTGTATCAGGAGATGTACTTTCCGGCAAACAAACCACTGCCGATGGCTTCCTCGGGTTTAGGGATGACCAGGTGACAGTACTTAAAGAAGGTAACAATTATGAGCTTTTTGGCTGGTTGCTGCCATTGGCCCCCAGGCCCAGCGTCTCCGGAACCATTCCTTCTTATGGCAAGGATTTCGCCTTTGAGGCAAACACAAACACCCATGGAGAAAAGAGGGCTCTGGTAGTTTCAGGCCAGTACGAATCAGTACTTCCCATGGACATTTATCCTCAGCACCTTGTTAAAGCCATTGTAGGCAACAACCTGGAGAAAATGGAAGCTCTGGGCTTAAACGAACTCACGGAGGAAGATGTGGCCCTGTGCGAATTTGTATGCACCTCTAAAAATCCAGTCCAGGCCATCGTCAGGCAGGGACTCGATACACTACAGGAACAATCATAAACACCAAAGATATTTAATCGATAGAAATGGCCTTAATAGATTTTTTTAAAAAGATTGAACCGGACAAAAAGAAGAGTCCGTTCCTTCATACGGCCTATGATGCCTTCTTTACATTTGCATTCAGCCCCAATACTGTTACCAGCGGTGGTACACACATCAAGGACGGGATGGACCTGAAAAGGCTCATGGTGACTGTAGTGATAGCGATGCAATTGTGTTACCTTTTTGGTACCTACAACATCGGCCATCAGCACTTTGTGGCTGCAGGCCAGTATCTGGGTTTTCTCGAAGGCTTCCACCTGAAGTTGGCTTTCGGACTCATCAAGTTATTGCCGATATTTGTCGTAGCACATGTCGTGGGTCTCGGTATTGAATTTTACTTTGCAGCTAAAAAAGGACATGCCGTAGAGGAGGGCTTCCTGGTGACAGGGGCACTTATACCTCTTATCATGCCGCCGGACATACCGCTGTGGATACTGACACTTTCCATCTTCTTTGCCGTAATCATAGGTAAGGAGGCATTTGGGGGTACGGGTATGAACATCTGGAACATAGCCCTGCTTTCTAGGGTCTTTATATTCTTTGCCTACCCGCTCACTATCTCAGGCGACCAGGTATGGGTTAGCGGATATAAAAAGCTCGCTGCCGGCACAGCTGCAGATTACAACTGGTGGCATACTACTTTTTTCAACAAGCTTTTTGACTGGATGGGGCTTGCAAAATTTGACCCAGCCACTCATGTAGTTGATGGGTTTACAGGAGCTACTCCTCTGGCCCTTGGATACGAAGGTGGCTGGGAAAAGGTCACAAGCGTATACTCTGAAAGCCAGATGATATGGGGCACCATACCCGGGTCAATAGGAGAAACCAGCAAAGTTCTGATCGTAGTGGGTGCTTTGATGCTAATATTTACGAGGGTAGCCAGCTGGAGGATCATGGCAGGTATGCTGGTAGGTCTGATAGGCACATCATGGTTGCTCAATGCCATAGGTTCCACACCTTTTATGCAGGTAACCTGGACCCAGCATCTTATGATGGGTTCTTTCCTGTTTGCCATGGCATTTATGGCCACAGATCCGGTCACTGCGGCAACGACTGACAGGGGCAAATGGATTTATGGAATATTGATTGGTGCGATAGGTCTTATCATAAGAGTCATGAACCCGGCCTATCCTGAAGGTTGGATGCTGGCCATTCTGCTTCTAAACACCTTCGCTCCTACCATCGATTACTTTGTTTTAGAGTCTAACATTAAAAAAAGATTGAGTCGTGCATAGTACAGCATACATTATCAGATTTACCATCGTCATGACGGTCATTGTGGCCTTTGTCTTGGCATTGATGGTTTCCGGCCTCAAAGGTATCCATACCGAAAATGAGGAGGTTTACAATAAAAAAGGTATTCTTTCTGCCGTGTCTGAGCAGCTAGGCAAAGACGTAAACGTCATGTCCAACAAAGAGGTGCAGGAAATTTTCGGTAGTAAGATAGAGCAAAAGGTAGTCAACGCCAAAGGTGAGGAACTTTCAGCAGACCAGATCAAGGTTGCTACAGGGGGGGCTGCCGCAAAAGCGGAAGACATCGACCTGGCCAAAGAAGCTAAGAAGCCAGTTGACCAGCGTTTATTGCCAATTTATGTGTTCAAAGGCAATGACAATAAAAATTACAACATCCTATATGTACGTGGCAAAGGACTCTGGGACGAAATTTGGGGATATGTAGCCATGTCAGAAGACTGGAACACCATAGCTGGCGAAGCTTTTGACCACAAGGGAGAAACTCCTGGACTGGGGGCTGAAATCAAGGAAAACAAAGCGTGGTACAACCAGTTTACAGGTAAAAAACTCTATGACAATACCGGAAACTTCAAATCCGTATCTGTTGTAAAAGGAGGTGTAAAAGATGCCCAGCATCAGGTTGACGCAATAGCAGGTGCCACCATTACCTCCAATGGAGTAGACGAAATGCTTGAAAGAGGTATCAAATATTATGAGCCTTACATGCAGAAAGTTAAAAAACAAGAAATTAAAAATCAATAAGAAATGGCTGAAGTGCAAGAATTAACCAAAAAAGAGCCGTCTTCTTTTTCTTTTGGCAAAGCCGAAAGAAAACTGATTACCGACCCTATCAACGACAACAACCCGGTGACGGTTCAGATTCTGGGAGTATGCTCCGCCCTGGCAGTTACCACACTGCTTACAAAAGCTATAGTCATGGGTATAGCCGTGACCCTGGTGACAGCATTTTCCAACATGTTTACGGCCATGCTCAGGGATTATATACCAAAATCAATCCGTATGATTGTACAGCTTGTGATCATTGCGTTTTTGGTTACGGTCGTTGAGCTGATTCTTAAAGCTGTAAACTATCCGATATGGAAAGAGTTGTCCGTATTTATCGGACTTATCATCACTAACTGCATCCTGATGGGGAGATTGGAAGCCTTTGCCATGAGCAACAAGCCATGGAGGTCATTTCTGGACGGAATAGGCAATGGCCTTGGATACAGTGTGATTCTTATCATTGTGGCAGTTGTACGAGAACTGTTTGGCAAAGGTTCTTTGTTGGATTATAAAATAATAGGCCCAACATCAGAGTATGTGCTTAATACCAACCAAATTTCATGGCTAAGCTGGTATGCAACAAACAACCTGGCCATACTTTCACCTGCAGCTATGTTTATTGTTGCCATCATCATCTGGGTGCAGCGGTCTCGCAACAGAAAACTCATCGATATTTCCTAACCTGTTAAACAATAAATTAAAATGGGTGACATAATAAATATTTTCATCAAATCGGCATTTATAGAAAACATGGCCCTTTCTTATTTTCTGGGCATGTGTTCATTTCTTGCTGTTTCCAAGAGTGTTAAAACTGCCCTTGGCCTAGGCTTAGCCGTGATATTTGTTCAGGGACTGACGATACCCATGAACTGGCTCATTGATTATTACCTTCTGGGCGAAAACGGTATCTTCGGAATAGACCTTACCTTCCTCCGTTTTATCATTTTTATATCCACAATAGCCGCCCTGGTGCAGCTTGTAGAAATGGTGGTTGAAAAAGTTTCGCCATCACTTTATAACTCACTGGGTATCTTCCTGCCTTTGATTACGGTAAACTGTGCCATCCTTGGAGCATCACTGTTTATGATCACCAAAGAATATAATTTTGCACAATCTGTATCCTTTGGTCTGGGAGGAGGTGTTGGCTGGGCCCTGGCCATTGTTGCCATCGCCGGCATCAGGGAAAAAATGTCCTACTCGATCATCCCTGCTCCGCTCAGAGGCCTCGGTATGGCATTCATTCTTACAGGTATCATGGGTATAGCCTTCATGGGGCTCATGGGTATAGATCCGGCAGCATTTAAATAATAAAAAGTAAACTGTAATAAAATGACACTATTTGTCCTTTTTGCATGGAAATCCGTAGTCATGGCGGTAGTGGTGTTTACTGCCATCATACTTGGGCTTTCTTATATGCTCATATACGCACGTAAAAAACTCGTACCGCAGGGTGATGTAAAAATCATTATAAACGGTGACGAAGAACACCCCATAACCGCCTCGCCCGGCTCGTCCCTGCTTTCCACACTCGCTGATAAGAACATATACCTTCCATCA
>JAKQGD010000245.1 GCA_029573365.1 Bacteroidota bacterium
CATGGAACTTCTGACTGCAAGACTTGTGTACCCTCGCGTTATGGCAGTGCCGGTGGTGATGAGGGCCAATTGGGTTTGTTGTTTGCCGGGCTTGGATTTGTAACAATATTGCCAGACTATGTGGGCATGGGGGATGGCCGGGGTTTTCAGACCTATGTACATGCAGCCACCACTGTTTCTGCGTCAGATGATATGCTAAGGGCTTGTGACAAGTGGTTTGCCCAAAACAATATAGCGACCAACACACAACTCTTTCTTACAGGATACAGTCAGGGAGGTTTTGCATCAATGGCATACCATAAATACCTGGAGGAAACTTTTGGCGGCCAGGCGGTCACTGCAGCAGCACATCTGTCAGGAGCGTATGATGTCAGTGGTGTTATGCGAAACCTGATCCTAAGCCAGACCGAGTATTTTTATCCCGCCTATATACCAAACACGGTGCTTGGCTACAATGAGGTGACCGGTACACTGTACAATCAGTACAGCGATTTTTTTAAGGCAGACTACATCCCTGATATCACTTCTTATTACAATGGTTCCATATCCCTGTCGGAACTCAATGCCAGGCTCATCAGCAAACTTACGGCCCGGGAAGGGGCCTCCATACCCGGACGGATGATCAGGGATGATGTATATGCCCAGATCCGTGACGATCTGTCACATCCTGCCAATGCGGCCCTGCGTGAAAACGATGTATACAAATGGGCTCCAAAAGCTCCGACGAGGTTGTTTTACTGCAAAGCGGATGATCAGGTGCCCTATCAGAATGCGATAACCGCCCGCGATACCATGGTAGCCAGGGGAGCAACCAACCTTCTGGCCATCGACGTAAACTCCACCGCTGACCACGGGGGTTGTGTGGTTCCGGCTTTTACTCAGACCATGCTTTTTTTCCTGGGATTTCAGCAGATTACCAGCGGAGCGGAAGACATCCAGGAGGGGGTTCTGTCGGTGTACCCCGTGCCTGCAGGTGATGAGTTAAACATCGACAACATACCTGCTGGGTCCACGCTTGACATTATGGATATAACGGGCAGACCGGTAGTTACAATAAAACCACAAAGCACTTCTGCTACGGTAGACATATCATTACTTAGTCCGGGAATCCACCTGTTGGTTATCAGGGATAACAGTAAAAAGGTTGTCACTGTTAGCAGATTTGTTAAATCTTAAACAGGAATAAAATAATGATGATAAAATAACGTTACATTACTGAAAACGTAAATCCGATAAAATTTACGATGTTTCATTTTGTGACGCATTCGTAAATACCACAAAGGCTGACATTCATACAGAATGTCAGCCTTTGCCCATTTTATGACTAACTTAAAATTAAAACTCACACTTTGTCCAAGGCAGCAGCAAGGTCCGCGATGAGGTCGTCCACGTCTTCAATACCCACACTGAGGCGGATGAGAGAATCTGTGAGTCCTACCTTGAGTCGCTCTTCCCGGGGTATAGATCCGTGAGTCATGCTGGCAGGATGTCCTATCAGAGACTCTACGCCGCCCAGAGATTCTGCCAACGAAAACAGATGTGTACCGCTGAGCACCTTGCGGGCATTTTCCTCGCTGTTTCCGTGTAGGTCAAAAGAAACCATGGCCCCAAACATTCTCATTTGTTTTTTGGCCACCTCATGGCCTGGGTGATTCGGAAAGCCGGGATAATAGACCTTAGCCACCTTGGGATGTTCTGCCAGGTACCGTGCTATCTTTTCTGCATTTTGGCAGGCTCTTTCCACGCGGAGGTGCAGTGTCTTTATTCCTCTCAGGACCAGAAAACAATCCTGAGGTCCGGGTACGGCACCTACGGCATTTTGTAAAAACCTCAGCTGGGCAGCCAGGTCTTTATTTTTAGTGATAACGGCCCCATGGATCACATCCGAGTGGCCACCCAGGTATTTGGTTGCAGAATGTACAACCAGGTCAGCACCCAGGTCAAGGGGATTTTGCAGGAAGGGTGATGCAAAAGTATTGTCTACACAAACGAAGATGCCTTTGTCTTTAACGGCGTCGCATACTGCCTTAATATCGATGACATTGAGCATAGGGTTGGTGGGTGTTTCCACCCAGATCATCTTTGTCTTCTGGGTAATCAGAGACTCAAGTTTCTTTATATCTCCTATGCCGGCAAAGGTAAATTTTATACCATATTTACCAAAAACCTTTGTCATCAGCCTGTAAGAACCGCCGTACAAGTCATCGGTAGATATGACTTCGTCGCCGGGATTGAGCAGCTTGAGGATACTGTCCATAGCTGCCAGGCCGCTGCTGAAACAAATGGCATCGGTTCCGTTTTCGAGGGCTGCAAGATTTTCTTCCAGTACAGTCCTTGTCGGGTTTTGGGTGCGTGCATATTCGTATCCCTTGTGTACGCCGGGAGCTTCCTGCACGTAGGTAGATGTCTGATAGATAGGTGTCATGATGGCTCCTGTCGATGGATCAGGCCTCACACCTGCATGGATCACTTTTGTGCCAAACTTCATAAATTTCTTAGTCGGGTTTTTAAACGACGATGCAAAGTTAGTCAATTTTTGTCCATCCCTGCCTGGCTGAACACCTTCACATGCGGATTGTTGTATCAATTCACACCTGCTTGGTTCAAACCTCTTATATGAGCATGCACCCACTGTCATCAGTTTTTACGGACGAGCTTCCCGGGGATCCGGACCAGTCAAACATATCACGTCAGGTGTCGGGTGCCTGCTACTCCGAGGTCCTGCCCAAAGGCATGGCATCGCCTCTCCTAATCAGCCTGAGTACAGATATGGCTGAAGAGCTGGGCCTGGAGGCTGAATACTGCCACAACGATGAGTTTGCCGGCATAATGACGGGCACCACACTGGCTAAAGGCAGCAAGCCATATGCAATGTGTTACGGAGGACATCAGTTTGGACATTGGGCGGGTCAGCTTGGCGACGGCCGGGCAATAAACCTGGGCGAGCTGATCTCTAAAGGGCGTATGTATACTTTGCAGCTTAAAGGTGCCGGCCCCACGCCTTATTCGAGGGGTGCTGATGGTTTTGCAGTGCTCAGGTCATCGGTACGTGAGTTTCTTTGCAGCGAGGCCATGTATCATTTGGGTGTACCAACTACCCGTGCTTTGAGTCTCTGCCTCACAGGAGAACAAGTGATACGCGACATGATGTATAACGGCAATCCGGCCCCGGAAAAAGGAGCCATAGTTTGCCGGGTGGCACCGAGTTTTATCAGGTTTGGAAATTTTGAGATTCTTGCATCGCGTGGTGATGTCCAATGCCTGCAAAAATTGGCAGATTTTACCATAAAACACCATTTTCCGCATTTACTGAGTGTGGATCAAAAATACCTGACTCTGTTCAGGGAGGTGGCAGACCTTACCTGCCGTCTTATTACAGAATGGCAGAGGGTAGGCTTCGTCCACGGTGTGATGAATACCGACAATATGTCCATAATGGGTCTCACGATAGACTATGGTCCTTATGGGTGGCTTGACGACTACAATCCCGACTGGACGCCCAATACCACTGATCTGCCGGGACGCCGGTACAGGTACGGTCACCAGCCGATGATTGCCCAGTGGAATCTTCTGAAGCTTGCAAATGCCTTGTATCCCCTTACGGGAAATGAAGAAACGCTGAAAGATATAATTGGGGCGTTCAGAATAAGATTTATGGCCGGTTATCAAACCATGATGAAAGCCAAATGCGGACTTTATGACCATGAAGACGATGACGAAAGTCTGATTTATAACCTTGAAGAACTGCTCAAGGCACGCGAGACCGATATGACGATGTTTTTCAGGCTTCTCTCAGAGGTTACGCCTGACAAACAAAACGAGGAAATTTACACCTTGCTGGAGCCTGCTTTTTATGAGGAAGATGAAGAAAACGATACCTACCTTCAGATGTTTATGGGCTGGTTTGACAGGTACAGGGAAAGGCTGAAAGCGGAAAAGGTATCAAACACAGACAAAAAAACAAGAATGAACCAGGTCAATCCCAAATATGTGCTTAGAAACTATATGGCTCAACTGGCCATTGATGCTGCTGACCGGGGCGATTATTCAGTGGTAGAAGAGCTCAGGCTTTTATTGCGTAAGCCGTATGAAGAACAGCCAGAAATGCAAAAGTGGTTTGCCAGGAGGCCTGACTGGGCCAGGGAGAAAGTGGGTTGTTCCATGTTGTCATGCAGTTCCTGAAACTGCAAGTATCAAATCAGTTTGGTCAAATTTTGACAAATCTGCCCAGATCGGTGCTGATACTGATGTGGTTGGTGGCTCCGGCCGTGTGGTGGTACCCCAAGCCGTAATCCAGCCTGAAAGCATTGATTTTGACGCCAAATCCTAGGCCAAAGCCTGCAAGGCTCCTGAAAGTGGAAAGCGAAAGTTCCTTGCGACGCAAGTGATTGTAACTGGCTCTTAAACGCAGATTTTCATTTTTGCCCAGAAGGAGCTCTCCTCCGAAAATCAGGTGTCTGAATACATTGTCTATGGCCTGCGAAAACTTGTTTTCCTTGATTACCTCGCCCAGGATGTCCGTTTCCAGCCTTGCATCAGGATCGTCATATCTTACATTGAGTCTGTGCAGCTGATGGCCGGTAACACTTATACGAAGTGGCAGGTGTCTGAGTCTTTTGGATACACCAATCTGTACATCAAATGGAGCCCCAAACCTCGTTCCATTGTATGTTTTTAGCTCTGCCCCCATATTTTTAAGGGTAAAAGACACAACCAAAGAAGATGAGTCCTTGAAATAGTTGATTCCGGCATCGGCAGCGATACCGGCCGAGCTGTATGATTCCAGGCTGCTGAATACTCCCTTGACATTTATGCCAGCACTTATTCTGTCGGCCACTTTTTTAGAGGCACCGAGGACAAATGCCGTTTCTTTTGCCGAAAAATTGCCGGTTTGTGTACCCAGCTGGTCTGCCAGGATAAAATCTCCGTATGAAATATACTGCACCCCGGCATGGATATTTATGGCAGGCCCTTTAAGGCTGCGGCCAAAAGCCACATAACCGTTTTGTATGTCTGCAAAGTGAAAATTGTGAGAAAAAGTAAGTCTGTTGTGCATCTTTTCGTTCAGGGAAGCCGGGTTGGAGAGTGCAAGATTGACATCGTCATCCATGACGGCAGGCAGGGTTCCTCCCAGAGCTGTAATTCTGGAAGAAGCAGGAAGCCCTAAAAATTCATAAGCATGTTTTCCGCCTATCTGACCGTAAACGTGGCTGCAAAACAGCAA
This sequence comes from Bacteroidota bacterium, assembly GCA_029573365.1. GTDB lineage: Bacteria > Bacteroidota > Bacteroidia > Chitinophagales > Saprospiraceae > OLB9. The sequence continues at coordinate 5,225 of JAKQGD010000245.1, forward strand.
CCCCAGCACCATTATTGTAGTAGCTGTCTTCATATTTTAATAGTATCAAGTTTAATTTCCGGCATTCCCGGTTTCCAGATGGTGCGGCATATGCCTATGGTGTCACACTTCATTACTTTGATTGTTCCGCCCAGAGAATCGTATTCGTGCAGCAACCCGTATTCATTGTCACCATTGCGGTAAGTACCCTTCCAGTGTATGGCTCCGTTCATATAATATTCGGTAAACGGCCCGTTTTCTTCGTTTTCTACCATGCTTACTTCTTCCTTGATTTTACCGGAAGGATAATAAGCCTTGAGTATGCCTGTGATTTTATCGTTGGTATATGTTTTTTCGAGCATGACCCCTCCTTGCGGGTAATAAACCCTGAATGCACCATCCAGGGCCCCTTCCTGATTGCGTAATTCCTCAGTTTCAGGCTTTCCGGTAGGGTGAAAAATGGTCCTTGGCCCCGTCAATACCCCTTTGGTGTATTGAGCCGTTTCCCTGACAGTGCCATTTTCGAAGTATGCAATATACTTGCCGTCTTTCTGACCTTCTTTGTTGACCTCATATGTTTCCATGATTGTACCATCAGGATATCGGGTCTCGACTTTTTTATGGGTGCATGCCATAAAGACAATACCAACAGCTGCCATGATTGACGGGATTTTCATACGATCTTCCATTTTTAAAATAACGTTGTCCGGGGTCTAATTGGTATCTTTGGTACAGAAAATAAAAAAGCGGATTGTCGCACAGACAGATCCGCTTTTTATTTCACAATGGTGTATTATCAATAAAAGGTAAACCTCTTGTCTTCGATTTTCTTTGACTTTTTAATGGCCTCCATCAGTCTGTAGGAAACCTGCATCCTGTCCTGCTGAGTTTGCTGTGCCTTGGTCTGAAATGCACCAGCGGTTACTGTGGCCGGAGTTTTTGAAATAAGCCTGGCAATATACACACCTGATTTGCCGACAACAGGCTTGGTGACACCGCTGTTGCTCAGTGCAAACAACTTGCCTATCACACTTGGCTCCTGAGCATTGTTTATCATTCCAGAGCCATAGGTTACATTTTCTGCAGTCTCTACTTTCTGGTTAAAAGCAGCCGCTATAGAGGCCAGGTCGGTACCAGAAACTCTCGAAGCTATCATTTCGCCCTTCTTTTCGTTTCTGACCAGTGCTTCCAGAGAGCTCTTCATGGACTCCACTGTGGCAAGACCTGCTTTATCAACTGATTTTAAAGCGGCAATCACGTGTTTGCTGTCGACGTAGTTGGCTTCGTCGGCATAGGTATATAAAGTCGGTGATACTGATCCGGTCTCGGTGTCTTCTTCCCAGGCCCATCTGATGATGTCTCTGGAAGTCTGCCCTGAGCCTAAAGCACCCAGTACATAATCGTTTTTCTTGATGCCGCCGGCTGTTTCCACCTTCATGTCGCCCGTAGCCAGTTTGTTAAGGTCTTCGAGGTTCTTGGTCTTCTCGAGCATACCCATAACTTTTTCTTCCATGGCTGTCTGTGTGGCTTCTGAAGGGATGATGGGTCTGTTGATGTATGCCACATTGTATTTCATCTCATTGGTTTTAAATACATGTTTTTCAACCTTGATGAGGTGTACTCCAAACTGAGTTGTTACCACATACATGCTGCCCGGTTTTCCGTTAAATACGGCATCATTGAACTCGGGAACCATGGTGCCCGGTGTAAATGAACCGAGGTCTCCTCCTTTGGTTGCGGATCCGGGGTCCTGACTGTTGACGGTAGCAGCGGCAGAAAAACTGGTTTTTCCTGACGTAATATCGTTTTTCAGACTGTCGATGTATTTTCTGGCAGCAGCAAGCTGGATGGGATCGTTGCCTTGAACGGCTCTAAGGATATGGCTGGCCTTTGCAGAATCAGGCAGTACCTTCTTATCTATCAGTTTAGCGACGACATAGCTGCCATTGTCTATGTAAGGTCCATAGACCCCTTTGATACCGACAGATGTAATCGTGTCCTTGAGTTTGCCTGTCAGTTCGTCTTTTTTGGCGTATCTGTTGGCATACAATCCTTCATTATTGGCTGTAAAAAGCGAGTCATTGGTTGCGGTCCTGAATTCAGAGGCCAGCTTTACCATTTCATCCCTGAGATTGAGCGAATCATCCTTTGTTGCTTTAACATCAAAGGCGAGGTAAGCTATGTTGCGGACTTCTTCCTTGTTGGTATACTTGCTTTCATTAGCCTTGATGTACTTGGCGTAATCATCGTCTGTAAGCTTTACATCAGCATCGGGTATGTAATCAAACGGAATTTTGACGTATTCGAATGAGGCTGTCTCATTGTTTACTTTTTCTATGGCTTCTGCCATCCAGGTAGGAGTGTACAATGACCTTGAAACCAGGTTGCTGAGCTTTGTTTCCTTTTGAGATTTGATCACCTGCTTTCTAAGTTCGTTAAATCTCGCTGCAAATTCCGGATTGGATACAGTACCTTCGTCTATTGCTTTTTTAACATCGTCCAGTTGCTTTCTGTCCACTTGTCCAGTTCTGGGATCCCTGTAAAATGACTGGACCATAGGGTGAAGGTTGGTACCAAATTCCAGCTCATTAAGTTCGTCGCTTCCTACCGCAATGCCGGTTTTATCTGATATCTTGTCGATGATGGCTTTTTCTACATAATAATTCCAAAGAGCATTTCGTCTGCCGTAAACATCACCTGACCCACTGTACAATGCCTGCTCAGTACGCTGAAAATCCATATAATCGATCTTTTCGCCGGCCACCTCACCAATGACGGTTTTTGATCCGAAACTGCCTCTGTTAGAGGCATTGGTCATATCCATGATGATAAACCCTGCCAACGCCAGAGCGAGCAAGACTATCACGAGCCACATATGTTTTCTGATACTACCTATTAAAGCCATTTTTTTATTGTTCTTATTTTGTTTTAAAAGATTCTCCTCGTAAAAATAAACAAGCCTTTCCATTGTTTTTTGGAAAAGCGACGCAAAGGTAAATTATTTACAGGGAATTCCAAATCCACCCCCCTAAATTACTTCTAAATTGGTGAAATTTAAGACATTAAACCCGATAAGGACTATAGATTATTTTTCCTCTTTGCTGTCGGAAAGTAAATGATGTGCTGCTGCATCGAGTTCGTCATAGAAGTCGGCACCTTTGTATCTGATGATAGCTTCGCTCACAAAGCGGTAGACGGGCATGGATTGTTTTTTGCCGAGGGTACAGGCTGCCTTGCAAATATCCCACCTGTCGTAATTCCATGCCTCAAAACCCGCAATTTCATTGGTCGTCACCCTCAAGGGATACAAATGACATGAAATAGGCTTGCGGAAATCCGTCTTTCCCTCCCTCCAGCTTTGTTCTATGCCGCACCATGATATACCTGTAGGATCTCTTACTAGAAACACACAGTCTCCCTCTTCATGACATGTAGTGCCCCAGGTTTTGGCCTTTTCATAATAGGTAAAGGGTCCTTTTTTACTGATTAGTTCTAAAGACCGCGGACTCAGAAACTCCCCGATGGTGGGCAATAATCTGCTGATGGTTTCCATCTCTGCGGCATCTACCGGGGCCCCGTAATCGCCCTCTGTACAGCAAGCCCCCTTGCAGGCATTCAGGTCGCAAATAAATTTTTCGCTGACGATTTCGTCGCTCACCAGTACATCCTTTATTACTAGCATGGATTTATGGGTTTATGGTTTTTCATGCAGCATAGATTTAAGTCTGGCCAGGTCGCGTACTATCAGCCTTTTTCTGTCAAAGTCGATGATGTTTTCCTGTCTTAATTCATTGAGTATCATAGTAACAGTCTGACGGGAGGTGGAGGTCAGACTGGCAATATCCATATGTGTAAGGAATCCTCTGACTACCCATTCATAACCCATCCTCTGTCCTGATTTTTCTACGGAAGCAAGCAGGAAGGCTATGATGCGGCTTTTAGAGTCCATATACACCAGAGATTCGAGCTTACCTTCGAGTTCTGTCATCCTGTCGTTTAAAAAGTTGAGGTAATAAATACCCAGCTGAATGTTTTGGGACATCAGTCTGCGGAGCTCTTCTTTTTTAAACTCGACTACTTTAGTATCTTCTGCAGCCACGGCAAAGTCTTTTCTTTTCTCTGCAGAGCTAAAAGAATTCTGTCCAAAGACATCTCCTTCTGTGAGAATGGCGGTGACTGTTTCTTTTTCGGATTCTCGAAAAGCCCCGAGCCTCACCTTGCCTGAAAGTATAAAAAATACAGAGTCGGACTTTTCTCCCGGGAGATAGACGTAATCCCCCCTTTTTTTACTCATCGTTCTTTTACTGAATTCTGCTGCCAGCAACTCATCTGTCGAAAGCAGATCCGTCAGTTTTGTATTTTCGGCATACCAGACCGGTTTGATATCCATCTGACAATCCGGGTTTTAGGTTTCAGAATCGAGTTTCAGGCTCATTTTCCTGACAAAGACTTCGAGGTTGGGGTTTTTATTGAGTAAAAACAAAAACCTTTCCTTTTGGGTGAGAAGTTGCATAGGTTTGTTTTCTTCAAAATCAGGAAATTTTTCCTTGTCTACCTGTATGTCAAAGACCAGGTCGGGAGTGTCCATTTCGTCCCTGATTCTTTTTAGCAGTGCATTTTCCTGGGCTATCATATCCTTGCCTACCTGCGTAGGTACAGTGATTTTGATACGCTTGTTTTCGACATCCAGGATTGCATGCCCCAAAGCAGACTGCACGCTTTTGGACGGATTGTTTAAGGTATATTCGTCCCATATGTTGCGTAGGGTGTCAGGACTGATTTCTCCTGCAGTTGTTGACCGGGACTTGATATCGCTGAGTATACTGGCTCTGAGAGCATTGACATCGCCCGGCCGCAACCCCATTTTCTGAGATGGCTGGACATTGTTTGATTGTTCAACAGCAGGCTTGTCGGTAGCGGCAGGACGTGCAAGTTCTGTCACTACTTGGCCTGATGGTTCTTCTGATACGGCAGGTGCTTTTTCGCCTGTTTCCTGTGTCCTGATGGGGGGTTCGTTCAGGACTTCAGTTTTTTTTTCCTGAGTTTCGGCTTGCTGGCCGAAAATATCCGCTTTGACAGCATGGTTGAGGTAGGTGAGTTTGCTCAGTGCCAGCTCTATGTGGAGCCTTTTGTTTTTAGCCCTTACCAGGTCTATTTCGCCCTGAGTGAGGATGCTGAGTCCCGAAAGCAGAAAAGAGGTCTTTGCCAGAGCTGCCTGATTGGTATATCTTGCCCTGAGTTCGTCGCTAATGTCGAGGATCTCGGTCGTCTGCGGCATTTTGGCGATGAGCAGATCCCTGAAGTGGTCCGCGAGGCCTGCTACAAAATGTTCGGCGTCAAAACCCTGTTTGATGACTTCATTGAGCGTAAGCAAAGAGGTAGGAAGGTCCTCTCTCAGGAAACTGTCCGTGATTCTGAAGTAATATTCATAATCCAGCAGGTTCAGGTTTGCGATGACGTCCTTGTAGGAAATCGTACCGCTGACTGATGACGAAATCTTGTCAAAAATGGTCAGGGCGTCTCTCATGGCACCGTCAGCCTTGCCGGCAATGGCGTGCAGTGCTTCCTTTTCTGCCTTGATGCCTTCGCTTTTACATATTTTTTCTAGCTGGGCCACTATGTCTGACACCTGAATTCTCCTGAAGTCAAAGATCTGGCACCTCGACAGGATGGTAGG
>JAKQGD010000258.1 GCA_029573365.1 Bacteroidota bacterium
ATTATAATATTTTTCCAGATATGTACAGTCGACATCGGCACTTGTCAACACAGTTACTGACATGTGTCACCGATACATCACAGTAGATGGTTACGTGTCGGCAAGCACCATCTCGCCCTTAACCATCCATGAAACACCGAAAGCCCATAGTAAAACGGTTTCAAGCCAGAATACAGGATTGGCCGCAGTCAGCCCCGGCCATAAATTCTTAAGCCAGAAACTGTACAGAGGAATGGCCAGCAAACAAGCCACCATAATAAAACCACAGATTCTGTATATACGGTTTCTCAAGAGTTTCCTGCCCGTAGGAGATACAGCAGGATTGGTTTTGGTAAAAAGAAAGAAACAAAAAACTATCAGAGCCAGAAAGAATGAAACCGCAGAGATGTAATGTAAAATATCGGAAAGCGAGGCCACGGGTGTGCCGGGAGGATCGGTTTCGAATAAGGCAACGCAAAGTGCCGAAATGCCGGCCCAAATACTGACACGATGGTCTCCTGAGTGGTATCCTTTATAAAATAGAAGAAAGATGGCTATGGCAAACAAGGTACCTACAAAAATATCTCTCATGGCCGTGTGATAATAGGCACTGATAGAGGGATACCTGCATTGTTGACAATAGACACAACATCCCAGCAGCAACACCACTGGCAGCAGGGCTCCCGTGACTCCGGTAAACCTTCTCAGCATTATAAAAGATATGATCATATTGTCGGGTTGGTCATTTGCAGCTGCCATGTTGCGGTATTATTTCTTCAAAAGTAATATTTTTTTTTTTAAAAGCTAACAAAATGTTAAAAAACGAAACTTTGGAAACTTTAAACATCTTAATCGTTTCCATAGTTTACCTTTGCAACATGAATCTTAGAGATACAATACTGATGTCGGCGTTTGACCTGTTTTTAAAATACGGGATCAAAAGTGTCAGCATGGATGATATATGCAAAAAGATAGGAATATCTAAAAAAACAGTGTATAATGTCATTTCCACCAAAGACGAACTGATACATAAGGTGCTGGACAAACATCTGAGCCGGGATGAAGAAGAAGTCACAGCCATACTCACCGGTTCGGGAAATGCCATTGACGGCATGGTAAATATTTCCAGGCATGTCATACAGTTTCTTAAAAGGATGACACCATCACTTATTCATGACCTGAAGAAGTATCACCCAGGGGCATGGAAGATCATCGAAGAGAGACATTTTCCTTTTATAGAAAAAACCATATACGATAACATCAGGCAAGGCCAGAAAGAAGGCCTTTATAGGAAGGATCTAGATGCGAATATTCTTTCAAAACTGTATGTACTGCAATCTCTGGCCATTTCCGACCAGGAACATTTCGGGCAGGATACCTACACCAAAACTGATCTTTACAAAGAAATGATAAAGTATCACCTTCACGGCATCATATCTGATGAGGGTAGAAAATTGATAACACAGCAACACAAAAACTTTTTATCGGTATGAGACAATTTTTATGGATACTGACATGTATCGGAGGTATCCCACTGTTCTTATTTGGCCAGCAGGTCAGGTACATCACGGTAGATGATGCAGTTAAAATCGCTCTGGAAAATGTAACAGAGCTAAGGAATCTAAGGCTGGACGAACGCATACAGGAAGCGAAAAACAAGGAAGTAATTGGATCTGCTCTTCCACAGGTAGGGCTTACCGGCCAGGCTACTTATTACACAAATCTGCCCAAAATCCCCTTCCCTACATCAGACATTGGCATATATCAGGTGTTAGAGAGAGAAGGAGTCAGAGATGGCAGCGGCAATCCAATCAATGTATCGAGTGCAACCTTTGGAGTGCAGCCGGTATCTTTCGTAGCCCCGCTCAATTACCAAATAGGACTCGGCATACAACAACTGTTGTTTCAGCCGGATGTATTCATCGCAGTGCAGGCACGCGAAAAGGTAATGGAACTTGCCATGGAAAACACCAAAGTGGCCGAACTCAGGGTCAAAGAATCAGTGCGGAAAGCATACTATGCAGTGCTTATCGCTGAGATGCAGAAAAACGTGGTAAATGAAACCAACAAACGATTGAAAAAACTGGAGTATGAAATGAACCAGTTATATAAAAGCGGATTTGCAGAAAAACTTGATGTAGACAAACTTACAGTCACGCTCAACAATACTGAGACCGCTTATAACCAACTCAATAATGGAATCAATATAAGCAAGTCTCTGCTTAAGAACACCATGGGTCTGCCTCAAAGCGATTCGCTGGTACTGACAACGACCCTCGACCCCTCGATGCTTAAAGCAGAGTTTATGGCAGCCCAAAACGGGTTTGATTACAGTAAAAGACCGGAATATACAATGATGGAGACCGCAAAAAATCTCCAGGAACTCGATCTCAAAAGATACAAACTTGGATATGCACCTACCGTAGCTGCATTTTATCAACTGCAGCGTAGTGGCCAACGAAATAAATCATATGACATTAATGGTTCCGGACCTTGGTTTGCTTTTACAACAGGTCTGCTTGGTATTTCGGTAAACCAGACCTTGTTTGACGGATTCCAACGTAAAAACAAGGTTCAACAGGCAAAACTGGCCGTAGAAAAAGTAGAAAACAGTATGAACCTTCTGAAAAATGCCATTGACATGGAGCAATCCATAGCCTCGAGTGCCCTTAGTAATGCATTGCTTAATCTGGAGGTACAAAAAAGAAATATGGAATTAGCAGAATCGGTATTCAATACGACAAATAAAAAATATCAGACAGGACTTGCCTCCAGCCTGGAACTTATACAGTCAGACAGTGAGATGCAAAGGGCATCCGGAAATTATTTTCAGGCACTGTACGAGGCGTATATCCAGAATGTCAGCTTTAGTAAAGCTTTAGGCAAATTATAATAACCTATTAAATTCAAATCAATGAGATACAGTTTTCTTATTTTGACAATGATAATGGCCTTCTCATGCAAACAGGCCGTGGACACCAACAATACACCCGCTGGTCTGAAGGAAAAACTGGCTGAACTCACCAGACTTAAAAATCAGCAAGATTCTATCACTGCATTATTAAAGGCCGTGGAAGCGGATGTGGTGAAACTGGATCCCTCACGTGCCATTAAACCCAAACTTGTTTCTACCATGACTCTGAGTCCTGAAGGCTTTCAGTTTTATATTGACCTCCAAGGTACAGTCAATTCCAGCAGCACTTCTTATGTCGCTCCACGCAATGGCATGGGAGGATATGTAAAACATCTTTATATCAAAGCAGGCCAGCCAGTTAAAAAGGGCCAACTTATATTAAAGCTTGATGACCAGGTCCTCAGACAAAGCATAGAAACCACAAAAACTCAGTTGGCCCTAGCTAAAAACATCTATGAGCGTACCAAAGCCCTCTGGGATCAAAACATTGGAACAGAAATACAGGTAATCACTTCAAAATCTAATGTAGAGACCCTCGAAAACCAGCTGAAAACACAGGAAGAACAACTCAGGACATATACTGTCTATGCTGACCAGTCAGGAGTCGCTGACATCGTCAATATCAGGGAGGGAGAACTCTTTTCCGGGGTAGGTCCTGCAGGTCCGCAAATTCAGATTGTCAGCAATAAAGATCTATCAGCGATGGTAGATATTCCCGAAAACTATACCGGCCAGGTACAGACTGGTGCCCGGGTCAAAGTGGAAATACCCGCCATCAAAAAAACTTTTGAGACTACCGTAACACGTGTTAGCCAGTCTATCAATGCGTCATCCCGGGGATTTATCGCCGAATGCAGGTTGCCGTCGGTTCCAGAGCTGAAGCCAAACATGGCCGCTTCTGTAAAGATACTCAACCATTCAAACCCCAAGGCCATGGTTATACCGGCCAATCTTATCCAAAGTGACGAAAAAGGCAAATTTATCTATGTTATGAAAGAACAGGATGGCAAAAAAACAGCTTCACGCAAGCCTGTCACTCTGGGCCACCTGTATGGTGATGATATAGAAATCCTGGCAGGTCTGACTTCAGGTGACAATGTGATCATCCAGGGTTACCAGAACCTGTACGAAGGGCAGGTAATAGAAAATGTAATTAAATAATCAGGCTCCAAAAACATAACACTGTGCTGAATCACGTCAAAGAAGTAACTGCCAGGATAAAGGAATTTTTTCCTACAAGCTGGTCTATTGACAACCGGACCACCATGTATATAATAACCATGATGATCGCCGGTTTTGGAATGAATATATTTTTTACACTACCCAAGGAATCTTTTCCAGATATCGTGGTACCCACCATTTCGGTGACAACGGTTTATGTCGGAAATTCACCCAAGGATATTGAAAACCTTGTCACCAGACCCATAGAAAAGCAATTAAAGGGCATTTCAGGGGCCAAAATCAATGAAATAAGCTCAGTTTCGCAGACGGATTACAGCATGATCATTGTCGAATTTGATACCGACATAAAGCCTGAAATAGCCAAACAGAAGGTAAAGGACGCCGTTGATAAAGCCCAAAACGACCTGCCTACGGATTTAACCCAGCTGCCCAATGTCCAGGAATTTGCCTTTTCAGACATGCCGATCATGTTTGTAAACCTCTCGGGTGATTACGACGGTCTCACTCTAAAAGCTTATGCCGAAAAAATGCAAGATAAGTTCGAAACCTTGTCAGAAGTGACCAGGGCTGAGATTGTAGG
>JAKQGD010000263.1 GCA_029573365.1 Bacteroidota bacterium
CAACACATTGGGATCAGTACCTACTCCAAGACCACTAAAAGTGGGTAAATTCTGAAATGGGCCTTCCTTACTCAATATACTAAAACTCAATGGCTGAGTGGCATCTGACCCAACCACAACAGTACGGGTCATATTAAAAGTGCCAAAACAAGACAAAGACGTATCCCGAGGCGAACAATCCAAACCAATTGAAGGCCTTGAAGTGATTTCTACCGTATCTGTAATACTGCACTGTAATCCTTTATCATTTAATTTCGGTGTTGTTACTGTAATGAAAAATGAATCAGCGGGAAGGTTTTCCTGGTATCTTCCATATCTTTCTTCTCCTGTCTTTTTCCCTTTCCAGTAAATTGTATAGTCACCATATTGTGAATCGCTAACACCTTCTATAACCACATCAACCTTGGCACTGGCTACTCCAAAACAATTGGCTTCAGTTAATATTTCGGAGTTTATTGCAGGAAGATTTATTACATATAAGGTTCCAGTATCCTGGTCCATGCATCCATTGCTCTGAGTTGCTTTAACAATATAGTCTCCTGTACTTGTGGCTTCAGGTACTACAAGTTGACTTGAATTAGAATTTGGAATTTCCGTAACATTATTACCTTCTTTAAAATACCACTGGTATGTCACTTGTGAAGGATCTCCGGATGTAGTAGATATTCCTGTTTTAAATTTTACTTCTTCCATTGCACACACCTGAGCATCAAACTGATTAATAGTGATTTCAGGATAAGGCAACACTTTTAATGTTGACGAGTTAGTTTCGCTACAAGTGAGTTTACTATTAATGACTCTGGTAAAAGTGTATGAATATGTATATGATTGATTTACTGTAAGTTCAGTTGGTTTTAAAAAATGAAATTCGTTGGTTCCCACTATTAGAACTGAATCCTGGACTCCTGTATAATCTTTAAGAATGTGTTCTCCTGCTAAAGTACCTCCTATCGAATTGACCCGGATTTCAAAAAGTTGGTCAAAATTACCACAAATAGAATCACTTTGAAGAGTTATCTGAGCCGTAACTCCGTGAACATTAAATAATGCCCGACGTCTGACACCGCCAACAGTATAATAAATCCTGTAATTATCTACAGCATTGGTAGGGTCAAAATAATACTTTCCACCAGAAAACAGTAATCTTGATTGTTCTTCTGTTTCAACCCCTGTAATAGTATTGTAATTAAATACTTCATATGTACCTCCAGATGCCAATGGGGTAGACGCAGCGTTGCATTCAACAGGGAGGAGTTCGATAGGTGGATTATTATCACATGCTTGTGAAATAAACAAACAAAAGTCAGGACCACTTAACAACTCGAGTGCAACCAATGACTCGTCGAGGTCATTATTTGCAAATAATACTTTAATTTGGCCAGGCTCAGAAATATAGGTTTTTAACAAATTACTCGGTATCTCCTGATTATTTTTGTCTAGAAATATTACATCAAATACCGTATTATCATTGCCATCTCCATCCATATCACCGTTTGCCATATCAAATATATTTGTCAGGTCGTATTTAAACAAACCATTTCCCATGTCTTCTATTGACATCAGCTTACCTGCTTTGGGGTTGAAGGGCTTTTGTATTTGCTTTTTTAAATTCACCTGACTCTCCAATGTACATCCATTATTATCACGGACTATAACGGCGTGAAAACCTTCATTTTCTGGATAGAATCTTATTTTTCCTCTATCATCCATATCTCCCATGCCGTCCATATCCCAATCATAGTAATACGGTTCATTCCCTCCGGCAACATTTAAAATAGCATAGTTAGAAACACCATGGGCACTCTTTACACTTATTTGGGAATTTGTAACTTCAATTTTTGATGGCTCTTTAATATTAATCGTATGAATTTCTTTACAACCATTATTGTTAACCACAGTGATGTGATATGAGCCGCCAGGCATATTTACTGCATGATTTTTTACCTCTCCTGACTCCCACAAAACACCCAGGTTATTAGATGACGGACTTTTAAGCACAATCTCCCCATTATTCTCCCCATTGCATTTAATGTCAGTATAAATTAATTCATACTGAGGCATTGTAGTGATATTAAAATATTTTTGTGTGTAACAAATATCTTTTTTGCAATGATATTCGATTAAAATCTTTGTGTCGCTTTCTGGTATAAAATTTAACACATGGCTATAAAATCCTTTGGGAGAAAACAAAGTACTTTGGTCTAACAATAAATTATTTCCTGCATACACCTTGACCCACCCGTGAGCATTTCCATTTTGAATATCCGCATTATAAATATAAAATGCTATCTGAGAGCTATTACCCAGAGGCATACATTTATCAGCGATGATTTCTATTTGCGGATTACAGTTGCATGATGTCTGACCGCTCAAGCCCAGTGCTGATAAAATGACAGTAAATAAAACTACAAAATAAGTTTGTAAATAATGGCTAAGTGTACAGCTATTCATTATCAATCGGTTTAAGAGATTACAAATATTTTAGATATGCATTTTAAATGAGTACAAAACCTATGCCAAAATATTATTTTAATACATAATATAAAATGTACCCAAAATGGAGTAATTGTATTGAGTCACAAATGCAGGGTAAAAATTAAATTTCATTATTAAAAGAATTAATCCATATATAATTTTATTTCAATAATTTACATATTAATAATAAATATAATGTTTTTACATATTTCAGTTAGTCAAATGTCAAAATGCTGACTTTTTACACAATCAGGCTTAAATCGCCGATAAAAAAAAAGCCTCCGTCACATATGTGCGGAGGCTTTGACAAAACTATTTCAATCTAAAACACAAATCAACTTCTGTCTTATTCGATTAATATCATCTTCCTGGTTTCGCTGAATCTTCCGCTTTCCATCTTGTACAGGAGCACTCCTGCCCTGCCCAGTTCTGATTTGTTAATCTGTATAGTATGTACCCCTTTGGAATAATGTCCGTTGATAACCTTAAGCATGCGGCCGGTTATATCGGTGATTGTCAACTTGACGTTACCTGATTCACCGGTTTCAAATGTAATGGCGGTCAGGTCATTGAACGGATTCGGTACATTTTGATAGAGTGCATAATCGGCATGGCCCACGGTTTTATTGGACAGTTTTACTGCCATGGCCTTCCGGTCTGAACCATAAGCTACCGCCGGCGTTACTGAAGATGTTACGGCAAGTGTACTTACATTATCAATATTCTGCAAGAGTATGAATTTAATATTAAACAGCACCCCTTCTTTTTGTACAGTTACCGGTTCTTCACTGCTCCACACCGTGGTCACCACTCCGTTTTTGCCGGCAGGCAAGCCAAAGTTGGATTCGTCAATGTGGACTGAACCACTCTCGGCACCGGCAAATTCCATAAGTGATGCATCAAACTCAATCGTAAACTGGTAACCCAACACGTCATCAAATTTTACGGCAGTAACAGGCACTGTAATTTCGGCTCCCTTTTTACCAGTGGCACCTGCTATTTCCATTAATACGTGATCGTTGGCCCTGGCCTCAGTAACAGCATCATCTGCATTTGCTACAGCCGAATTGTTTACATCACCTATCTTTATGGCCTGGAAATTCTGTCCTACCTTGTTGTCTGTCAATTGGTTAAAGACATAACTTTCGGCAAACGGGAAAGGCTGTGCCGGATTTGCAAATACGTGAGACGACGTCACAAACCTCCATGATTTCTGTCCATTAGGAAATTCAGCTGCGATGCCCAGGATGTTTTTCCTCAGTGCCACCAGGTCAGAAGCTGTCACCTTGGCGTTGTTGTCAACGTCAGCAGCAATGATCTTTTTAGCATCGCCAAAGGCTTCAAGGCCCAGAATGTGCCGCTGAATCAACACAAGGTCCAGGGTTGAAACACCATTGAGGAGATTCCTGTTGTCAGACATCGAAACCGTATAATTGACCGTTTTAGGCAGATTACCAAAAGTATAATTGCCGTTATTGTCGGTTTTTACAGTCTTCTGTTGCTCAGGAGCAGAGCTCGTGAGTATGGCATCGACACCACTGGCAGGCTGACTGTTGTATGAAGACCGTCCGGTGATGGCTATCAGTCCGGGGTTGCCGTTAGGACATACATTGGCATTGTCCTGAAGTACGATGGTGACAGTACAGTAATCCTGGTTTCCTGCCAGGTCAGTGACAGAAACTTCTACGCTAACCTCCTGCGAAACGCCATTGGGTATGTCATTACAGTCAAATAGTATGCCTGAAGTGTTTTTTTCAGGTATCCAATGCTGAGCAACACCTGCATCAAATTCCGATTTAGTCGCCTTGATGCCGTTACCCATAAAATAGTGTGGCACATCGATCAAAGAATCTACTGGAATAGCACCATAGAAGGTAAATATCAGGTCTTCTTTTGGAGTACAGTTGTCGTAAGCACCCAGGTCATAATCCCTGGCCCATATGGATATCGTTCCGTTGGAATTCATCACTGCGGTGGTGATGGAAGACAGACAGTACGGTGTAGGCTTTTTGCTTTCGACCACATCAAGTGTATGGTAGCAGAAAGCCCTGTTGCCGCATTTGTCTTCGACTGTCCACCTTATTCTGTATTTGCCCACGGCAAGTGTCCTTGAAAATCTGAAGTTGTTACCCACGTAAACTGGCGTTGTGCCTGTTTCTGTAAACAGCTCATACTTCCAGACAAGATTTATATTGCTTTCGGGACAATCGTCTATGGCATCCATGTCAAATTCCACCAATCCTTCACAATTTCCATACACAGGTACAGTTCTGTCTATACAACCATCAAGGGTGGTACCACTCGGTCCGATAAACTGAGGTGGAATATCATTGAGCAGTTTGATGATCTGTATGTGTTCGTACCATCCTTCGCCTAATACTGGGTTTTGTTCGTCATAGGTACACCAGTCAATGACTGTCCATGTCCTGATTACTTTTTCGCAGGCTCCATCTACAAATTTAAAGATCTGGTCCCTGTAATGAGCGGCTATCAGGCTGCAATTGTCATCCCCATAGGTCGGTTTGTCATATCCTTCCGGAAGGTCTTCAGGATCGAGGTTGGAATGGCATTTTTTAGTCTCATAATTTTTAGGCCACGTAATGTTGCCGTCAAAAGGATCGAGGTCGATAAGGGTGATTACCTGAACACATGAATTTCTGTACCCCTGCTTATCCTCTACCGTCCACGTCCTGGTGACAGTACCTATACCGCACTGATTTATCTGTACATTGTCCTGGTGTTTCACACTTACTATTTCGCAATTGTCTACCGCATCAGGCTCGCCGGTTACTGACAAGTCTGTATAATCCGCCTGACAATCGAGAGTGATGTCCTCAGGACATTTGGTGATATAAGGCGGCAATTTGTCCTGTACCTTTACTTCTACCATACAGGTATTGCTGTTGCCATAAATGTCAGTAACTCTCATCTCTACCATCACGGAGGTATTGACTTCTTCACAGCAGAACCGTACCTGAGGAGTAAATACTGACGTACCAAAACCACATGAGTCTGTCATTTTGCGGGCTTCAAAACTTTTGATACCGCAGTTGTCTACACTGCCATCATCAAATGTGGTAGCATCCACTATGGCTATACCGTTGCCTCCTATGGAAGCTACGGTAAACTGGTCACAAACGGCATTTGGCCTGACTTTGTCTTCAACATGGACCTTAAACTTGCATTCTGAGATGTTACCGCACTCGTCCTCGACAGTCCACTTGACCCAGTTGTCACCTATCACCAGGCCGGATATGGCACCTGTGACGGGGTTTATGTTTTGTGTAACAAACTCAGAGTCGACATCATTGAAGTAGTTATATGACAAGTGATAATCGAGCACGTCACTGCACTCCTCTCCTATTTCGGGTCTTGGAGCAGTATAAGTTGCCGTACATGTATATTGGTCAGTAGAAATGGTCACATTATCCGGACAAATCAACTCAGGGCCTTCAGTATCCATAACTTTGATTATCTGATTGTGTACTATGACCCTGCCGCTGCACCATTCTATGACCTTGTGTGTACGAAGCAGCTTGTAAGAATAGGCACATATATCTATAACGTGGTCCTCCGGTTCAGAAATCTGCACATTTTCGCAGAAATTGCCTTCGGGAATTCCTGTTACTTCTACAGGTGGAACAGTAGTGCCATAATCAAAGCAGGACAATGGACCGGGATTGCCATTGAGTCCGTCATAATTTGGCGGAAACACCAGAGTAGAAAGGCTGTTTCTGTATACATAAATAAACTGACAGCAGGGTATCGCCTGGTTACCCTTGGCGTCTACGCCTGTCCAGCATCTCTTTATGACTTTGCTGTAAATACTGGAGCAATCATCCTGCACGACCTCATCCGTATAGGTGACTGTAGCATCACTGCATGGGTCCAGACCTTTGATCAGGTAATTATTGTCAGCGATATGTATAAATGTAATGTCGTTTGATGTGGGGAATGGAACCACGGCTCCATCCTGACTGAATATAAGGTGCACATCATTTACTTCACCTCCGTCTCCGGGCACAAGGTCAAAAACCGTAACCTTCCAGTCCCCTGTCAGTGGCTTGCCATCGTAAATGTCGAGCGGATTTGTAGGCTTAAATCTCCCCGCTACAGAGGGTGTCAGAGTGGGTTCGCAAAGAACCGTACCGGCAGCCTCATCGTCAAAGGTGGCCATGATGTCTTTGCCATTGCATGGTATATTTAAAAACAGAGGCACAGTGACGCCGTCAGGAGACGTGATGTTTGCTGCCAGATTTGACACATTGGTATGCTTGGCATCTATAAAGACATCGAGGTCAGTGATTACTGCATCTCCAAAATCTCCTACACTTATCGTGAATGTCCTGCTGTTTGCGGCTCCTGCCGAAAGGGTGCCATCTACAATATAAGCTGCTACAGGGACCTGCTCAGTCACCAGGGAACCCGGAGTGAGCTCAGATGAACAGTTGGTATAGACATCTCCGCACTCAAATACAGGTCCGAGCTTGTCCTCAACAAGGATTTCGCCCCAGCATGAATTGCCATTTGGGCCTATCACCTGTGTTTTGAGCTTTTGCCCCATTTGTGCCGAAGTCACCTTGTTGCCCAGATTCTGACCATTGTTGCCTATGATCTGAACAGTGAATTTATCATAACATCCATATTGGTTTCCTTCCAGGAGCATGTCGGGCGTAATGATGAGCTCGCAGTTGTCTTCTAGCGACACCTGCACGAGATCATCACAAGCCATGGCACCGGTAGGATTGCTGTATTCATTGACAGTTATGGAAAAGGCACAGGTGGTGGCAACACCGCCGGCGTCTGTAACCACAAATGTCAGTGGAGTATTTCCCACAGGAAAATAGTCTCCTTCCTTATATCCGTTGAGGATGTTTGTCATTTTGTACTGATCAGGAGTGCCGACCACATAAAAAAGCACCGCATTTGGAGTAATGTTGGGAGATCCTGACCAGATTTCCGTATTGAAGGTCACGCAGTCATCGGCTGAGATAGACGCTTCTCCAAAAGTAGGCAAATGTCCACCATCATTTCTACCGATTTTAAATTCGGAAATATGTGGAGCATTGCTGACAACCTCCATTATATAAGATGTCAGTGCCGGTATCTTGATGTTAACACCCATAGGGATAGTCACAGTATGTACCGCCCTGTCAAGGTTGGGTATTGTGGCTGTATATGAACCATAAAGCACCTGACCATTGGCAGAATAATAATTAAAGGTCACCAGCGGATTGTTGACCGATCTGTAGACACCGAGATGCACCTGCTTAATACGCATGTCGGTGGGCCCTGAGTGGGTAAAAGTACGTCTGTACCTTGTCTGACCGGAACTGCAATAGATGGTCGAATTGACAGTAACCGTGTTGAGGTTCTGATTGTTGGTCAGGTCAGTAACGGTCACCGGTGGCAGTCCAAATCCAAACGAAGGTATCACTACTCCGCACTGACTTGGCCCCAGATTGATGGTCTGCGAGCTGGGGCACGTCACCATCATGGCTTCTGCCTTTGCTGCTGAAAGCCACGGACACAGCTTGTCCAAACTTCGGTCTGGGTTGACTGCATAGGAGGGCGATCCGAATACACTACGGCCCTCCGTCTCAAGGTTTCCTGCAATCAGGCCCACTGAAAAAAGAAGGGCGGCGACTGCAACAGAAAATGTCAAAAATTTTTTCATTTTTTTGTGTTTTTGATATTAAGCTGATTGAAATATTCTAAAACTAAACATTAAATAAATTTTCAATATAAATATTATAAATTTGTATATTACTTATTTACAATGATTTATGATTAATAATATTTTTAAATAAATATTTCCAATCATTTATAAGATTATATGTCAAATATTATACCATTCTTTAATATGTAATGCACAAATAGTCGCCCGTTCAGGCAAAGTGTGTCTATTGGGTATTTTACACTTATATTTGTAGCAGAAATCAAAACCATGACCGAAAGACCAAGCCATTGCCTCAACTGTGGCCATCAAACAGACCCCGATCTGGAATATTGTGCGTCTTGTGGGCAGAAAAACGACGCCCACATCCTTTCGTTGTCCGAATTTGTAAGCACCTGGTGGAACTCCCTTTTTAACATGGACAGTACCGTTTTCAGGACTCTGAAATACATCTTCACCCCCTGGAAGCTGACCTCATTTTACCTCGATGGAAAACGTAAGTCATTTCTCCATCCTTTGCGGGTCTTTCTCATCCTGCTGCTTTTCTATTTTGGGTACCAGGTTTCTAAGGTGGGTATTGACAACAACAAGACCCGGTCTAATGCCGAATATGCCGAACTCGAAAAGTCACGATTGTATGAAGAGTTTCTTCATATACGCAATCAGACAAATCCGGGTCCCGAGGCATCCATATTGGCAGATACGATTGAGGCACGTCTCTTCAAAGGCACAATGGTGCCTGATAAAGACACTTTCCTGCACTCTGCTTTTATCGATCTTGGAAAGTTTAACTACCCAATTACACGCAAAGATGCCATCGAGCTAAGCAAAGATTCCTTATACCGGAAGTACAATGTCACAGGTTTCTGGGATAAACTGATCGTAGGGCAAACAATACGTATGAACCTGGACCGGGCCGGCACCATCAACTATGCCCTCGGCAATGCTGCATGGGGTGTTCTGGCAGGTATCCTTGTTTTGGCTGGCTTTTTCAAACTTCTATACTTCAGAAAAAAGATGCATTACATAGCACATCTGGTCTTGCTCCTTAACTATCATTCCACTTTGTTTTTTATCGGTCTGCTCTTTGCATTGCTTAGTACGTTAAATGATGGTTGGTCGGCTCCGCTGACGACCATACTCCTATTTGTAATTGCACCCATACTTTTCTTCCTGACACTTTACCTTTTTTACAGGCAGGGATTTTTAAAGACTTTGGCCAAATTCACGATTGCTTCCGGATTTTACTTTATTTTTGGCTTCACCATCATCCTAGGGATTGGAGTGGGAAGTCTGGCATTCTTTTGATCATAAAAATCCAAATCCATGTTTGAGACCGTCATTGGCCTCGAGATTCATATACAACTCAATACCCGTTCCAAGGCATTTACCGGAGATCCCAACGATTTTCAAGCCTCTCCAAACGTCAATGCAGGTATTGTGACGCTGGCCCACCCCGGCACCTTACCCGTGATGAACCGCACACACCTGGACAAAGGTTTGCTCCTGGCTCTGGCTCTTGGCTGCGAAATAAAACGGAAAAATCTTTTTGACCGTAAAAATTATTTTTACCCTGACCTACCCAAAGGTTATCAAATCACGCAGGACAAAAGTCCGTATTGCCGTGGCGGCGAGGTGAGGTATTTGTCTGGCGGCAGCATTAAGTCTGTACGTCTTCACCACATCCACATGGAAGAAGATGCCGGCAAATCTGTTCACGATGTTCATGACTTATTTACCTTGCTCGACTATAACAGAGCCGGTGTGCCACTGCTTGAGCTGGTTACCGAGCCGGAATTCCGCAGCGGACAGGAAGTAAGCGATTTCCTGGCAGAATTGCAAAAGACGGTGCAGTATCTGGGCATTTCTGACGCCAACATGGAGGAAGGGTCTTTCAGGTGCGACTGCAATGTGTCTGTCAGGCCGGCAGGTGCCACCACCCTCGGAGAGCGTTGTGAAATCAAGAACCTGAATTCTCGTCGATATGCCAAAAACGCCATAGAATACGAAGCTGGCAGGCAGCAGCAAATAATAACATCAGGTGGAACCATTAAAAAAACCACCATGCTGTACGATCCTGACAAAAACATAACCCGCCCCATGCGGAAAAAAGAATCCGAAAACGATTACCGCTATTTTCCTGATCCGGACCTTCCTCCTGTCCATGTGTATGACGAAGACATTGCCGCCATTTC
>JAKQGD010000274.1 GCA_029573365.1 Bacteroidota bacterium
CAGGATTTAAGGATAATACTGTTCAATTGCCCGTTATTATATATAAAGATAATATATCATATAATATCAAAGATCTTAAAAGCTTTGTCAAAACGCTAAATAATTGATACCGTACATTATTTGCTATAATCTTAATCAACTTTAACAAATCATTCAACTGTAAATTGTCATGATAGCTGCCTTAATTCTTGTTTTTATTGTCGGATACCTGCTGGTGGTTTTTGAACATCCGCTTAAAATGGATAAAACTGTTCCTGCATTGTCCATGGGAGCACTCATGTGGGCTATCATTGCAGTGGGATTTCACTCCGGTTTACTAAATGTTATTGACACCCATGACCATGTATACAGCATGGTGGGATTGACCGATGCTATGCAGATTGAAGCTGCAGAAGAGGGATTTACCAATACATTGCTCCATCACGTAGGGAAAATAGCGGAGATTTTGGTATTTCTTATTGGTGCGATGACCATTGTGGAGCTTATAGATATGCACAAGGGATTTGAAGTGATAAAGGAATGGATTGGCACCAGAAACAAGAAAAAACTTCTTTGGATTACCGGAGTTATCGCATTTTTCCTTTCGGCAATCATTGACAACCTGACCACCACCATCGTGCTTATAAGCATACTCAGAAAGTTGATACATGACCGCAACGAAAGATTGTGGTACGTAGCATTGATCATTACTGCAGCCAACGCGGGAGGAGCCTGGTCACCCATAGGGGATGTGACCACCACCATGCTTTGGATTGGTAAAAAAGTTACTTCATTTAAGTTAATTGAATTTATTGTACTGCCTGCGGTGGTTTGTTTTGTGGTTCCCTATTTCCTGGCTTCATTTAACAAGGTTTTCAAAGGAGACTTAAAAGACCACCCGGATTATTCCGATGCCAGAATCACCAAGTTGCTAAGCAGCAACAAAATGTTGTACCTTGGGCTTGGAGCCATCTTGTTTGTACCTGTTTTCAAGACTCTTACCCATTTACCTCCATACATAGGTATGATACTGAGTCTTAGTGTAGTGTGGGCGGTGTCAGAATTTATACATCCCGAAGAGAATTTCGACCCAGCCAACAGGCATAATTATTCTCCACATAAAGCCCTGTCGAGAATTGAACTATCAAGCATTCTTTTTTTCCTGGGAATACTTTTGGCCATAGCCGCCTTCGAATCGGCTGTAGTGGGCAATGTAAGCATGCTGAGAAGCGGAGCTGAGTACCTGACCTCTATAATACCTAATACCAATGTTATTATTATTCTTTTAGGCTTCCTTTCGGCAGTCATAGACAATGTACCGCTGGTAGCTGCAGCGATGGGCATGTATGAAAACCCTATAGACGATCATTTGTGGCATTTTCTTGCCTATACTGCTGGTACAGGAGGGTCTATACTCATAGTAGGATCAGCAGCAGGTGTGGCGGCCATGGGCATGGAAAAAATAGACTTTATCTGGTATCTTAAAAAGATATCCTGGCTTACCCTGGCGGGATATCTGGCCGGATGTGCCGCCTTTTTACTTTTGGCGTGAGGTCAGAGCTTGTTTTCATTGACCATATCAAGAAGCTCATCCCTGTAGTTTTTACCAATGGGTAGCTGTTTTACCTTACCGCTTTCCATTAGTTCTACCATGTTGCCTAATATGGCTGTTATTTTTTTGATGTTTACGATATAAGATCTGTGCACTCTTTTGAAATTATGCAGAGGGAGTCTGTCTTCGAGGCTTTTCATGGTCTGCAGGGTGATGACACGGCCTGCTTCTTGGCGTATGATGACATAGTCCTTTAGACCTTCGATATAGAGTATATCGTCAAAGTTGATCTTTACCAGTTTTTTATCTGCTTTGACAAAAAAGAAATCATCTGTGACATCATGGTTGTTTGACTCATGCTCAATGCGTTTAGACGCCATTTTTTCTGAGACTTTGTTTACCGCTTTCAGAAACCTTTCCAGAGAAATGGGCTTTAAAAGATAATCAGTAGCATTAAGCTCAAACCCTTCTACAGCATAATCCGGATAAGCGGTGGTAAAGATGACACACGGCGGGTTGGACAGGGTTTTGAGAAAATCTATTCCTGACAGCTGAGGCATCTGTATATCCAGAAACATCAGATCCACCTGGTGACTTTTTAGTGCTTCATTGGCTTCAAAGGCATTTTTACATTTTGTTACCAGATTTATTTCCGGCAGCTGGCTGATATACGTTTCCAGAACTTCCTGGGCCAGCGGTTCATCGTCTACTATTATGGCATTGATCGTTTGCATGAGATGTTGATTTTGTTTTACGTTTAAATGTTTGAGTCAAGGTTGAGAGTGAGATCCACTTTATATGTGTTGGGACTTTCGCTGATGTCCAGGATATGCCTGGTAGGATACAGGATGTCCATCCTTCGCTTTACGTTTACCAGGCCTATGCCACCAGATCTTTTATCCATGGTTTTAGGCAGGGAAGGAGACTTGCTGTTTTCAAGGATCATTTTGAGGTTGTCGTCTAATATGTCCAGCCGCAAATTGACAAATCCCTGTCCTATCTGATTGTTTACTCCGTGCTTAAAAGAGTTTTCGATAAATGGTATCAATATTAGTGGGGCTATTTTTTGCTTGTCGATGTCTCCCTTTATTTCCAGGTCTATGGCCATGTTGTTGCCCTGCCTGAGTTTTTCGAGTTCGAGGTAGTTTTTAAGGTAGTTAATTTC
>JAKQGD010000284.1 GCA_029573365.1 Bacteroidota bacterium
TTTTACCATTGGAGTGGTAAACAACCAGACTGCGGATCCGTATGACAGCATCACACAGGAAGAGTACATAGACTATCTCGAGGACCACATAGACGAGGTAGACATAGTATCACTGGCAGAGCAGGGACTGGTGGAGGAGAGTGATATCACTTTCGTGAATGTGGATGCGGTCAGCACCGATGGGGCTGCTGACAATAATATGTTCGAGTCAGAAATAGATTTTTAGGAAACACTTTATTAATTACACATAAAATTCAAAAAAGAATGAAAAAAGGATTCATTATCACATCAGACCGAATAAAGTACATTTTACTAGTACTGATGCTTACACCCGGCATATGGCTCATGGCTCAGGGTCAGGGAGGTGAGCGAATAAAAGACAGGGTTAAAGCCCAAAGGGCGGCCTTTATCACACAGCAGCTCAATCTCAGCGAGACAGAAGCCCAAAATTTCTGGCCCATATACAACAGCTACCAGGCAGAGATGCAACAGGTCAGGTCAGCCATGGACATCAAACCCAAAGCTGACCTCACCGACAAGGAAGCTGAGGATATGATGAACTCCATCCTTGATGCCCGTACTAAAGAGGTGGAAGTGCAGAGGAAGTACATCCAGAAGTTCAAAAGTGCCATACCGCCGAGGAAGATTGCCATGCTTTTCCGCTCAGAAAAAGAGTTTAAGGAAAAGGTCATCTCCAATATCAAGGAACGCAGGAGAGACAGGATGCCTCAGCGTGGCGGCCAGGAATAACCACAGGAAAACACTTTATTTACAAAAAAGGGCCAGGCATATTGTCTGGCCTTTTTTTGTATGATGGTCGATGCCTGTAACTTCAATCATACGAACTGATAAGAAATCAAACCTATACCTCCTGCACTTGCTGTATTGCACAAAAAAACATAGCTTTGCATGATTTCAAAACAAAGAACAAACAATCATATGAAGCGTCTCATTTTCCTTCTGCTGCCGCTGACCGTTTACATGCTGGCATGTGCCGGCGGCGGAGACAAAAATAAACCCTCTGCATCCTCATCTGACAAGCCTGCCGTGGATGGTGCCAAGATTTACAAGATCAACTGTGAACTGTGCCACGGGTCCGACGGCAAACTCAAATCTAACGGCTCCAAGGACCTCACAGTATCAGAAATGGACCTCGATATGAGGATAGCACAGATATCCAAGGGCAAGGGCCTCATGATGCCCTATGAAAAGATCCTCTCCCTGGCCGAAATCAAAGCCGTGGCAGAGTACACCATGACCCTAAAATAAAGGAATACCCCGGGTTTTGGCCCGCCAATTGTTGAGAAGATGTTAAAACCCACTCCTTGTTCGGGTTGGGAAAAATTATCATGTATATTTGTCACTCAACCTGCAGAATGGTGTTATGAGGGAGGTATTCCGACAAATACAATGTGCCTGTATTTTTGGCCGGGGCATGGCAGTCTCCATGGCGGTCATGCTTGTGTGCTCACTGCAGGCACAGGACAATGCACCTCCGGTCATTGTCAGCCCGGCAAGAGATACCTCGTTTGAGTGCGGTGTCACCACAGGGCTCATTGACAAACTTACATCTTGGTATAACAATGCCGGAGGAGCCGTGGCTACGGATGATTCAGGCAGTTTTACATGGACAGCCGACCTGACACTGGCACAAACCATCACAGCTTTTAACAACAGCCTGGATGTACTCTGTGGCAACAAACAAAAGGTAACCGTCATTTTTAGGGCAGTGGACCCATCCGGCAACATGAGTGCACCGACTACAGCCACTTTCCAAACCACCGATACCAAAGGGCCCAGGATCCTCAATGCTGTCCCCAACAAACAATACAACTGTATCGCCGGCATCAGAGATACCCTCATCCAATGGATTAAAAACAGGGCAGGATACCAGGCTGCTGACGATTGCTCGAATGCGGTCACTTGGAAAAACTTCAACTTTGCCATCACAGCCAATAACGTCGTCATCCAAACCGGAGGAGGTACTATATCCTCAGGCCCCTACCCTATGATCCCCGACGGTATATGCCAGTGGAGGATGAACA
>JAKQGD010000306.1 GCA_029573365.1 Bacteroidota bacterium
TTTGTCATGACTTCGCCGTCTAGCTTTGGGGCTCCCAGAATGATGGAATCTCCTTTAAAGGCGTATGCCTCGGAGATTTCGGCCAGAAATTTTTCTTTTTTGCTCATTTTAAATGATGGTATTGAAATTATTTCAAATTAAAACACAAACTTACCATGAATGATTCTGCAACAGGTTGTGAATTTATCTTGGAAGCAATTTTTCCCTCTCAGGCCCTGTACTTACCATGGATATAGGCGTTGACAACAGTTTTTCCAGGCGGCTTATATAGGCTCTGGCTTTATCAGGCAGCTGGTGGTATTCGTGTATGCCATCCAGTGATGTGTTCCACCCGGAAATATCCTCCCACACAGGACTGATGGGAATGTCAGTAATCTCAAAGGGAATTTCTGAACTCTGAACACCTTCGTAAGAGTAATGTGTAGCTACCCTGATCTGTTCAAACGTATCCAGAACATCCAGCTTGGTGATGATGATCTGTGTGACACCGTTGAGCATGATGGTATAAAGCAGCTGAGGTACATCGAGCCACCCGCACCTGCGGGGCCGGCCTGTGGTAGCCCCAAACTCATGGCCTACGGCACGGAGTTTTTCGCCTGTTTGGTCCATAAGCTCCGTAGGAAAAGGTCCCGAACCCACCCTCGTGCAGTATGCCTTGGCGATTCCGATCACTTCCCTGATGCGGTTAGGTGCTATGCCCAGTCCGCTGCACACTCCGGCACTGATGGTATTTGACGAAGTCACAAACGGATAAGTGCCAAAATCGATATCCAGCATGGATCCCTGGGCGCCTTCGGCCAGGATCTTCCTGCCATCTGTCAAAGCATGGTTTATATAATATTCGCTGTTTACAAATTTGAGGCTTCTTAAAGACTCCAGTCCCTCAAAGAACTTTTTTTCTTCACCCTCCAGGTCGAACTGCACCTCTGGATACAAACGGATCAGTCCCATATGTTTCTGTCGGATGCTGCGGTATTTCTGCTCAAAATCGGGAGAAAGGATGTCCCCTACCCTGAGTCCGTTCCTACCTGTTTTGTCCATATAAGCCGGTCCTATACCCTTTAATGTAGATCCTATCTTGCCTTCTCCTTTGGAAGCTTCGGAGGCCGCATCGAGATATCTATGTGTAGGCAGGATGAGGTGAGCCTTTTTTGATACCAGCAGCCTGTCTCTATAATCTATACCTGCTTCGTCGAGTGAGGTAAGCTCGCGGACCATGGTGATGGGATCCAGTACGACACCGTTGCCAATGATGTTGATGATTCCCTCCCTGAATACCCCTGATGGAATCGTATGCAGGACGTACTTCTTGCCAGCTATCTTTATGGTGTGCCCGGCATTGGGGCCACCCTGAAAACGGCATACCAGGTCGTACTTATCGGCCAGAAAATCCACAATCTTGCCTTTGCCTTCGTCTCCCCACTGAAGGCCCAGAATCACATCAACTGCCATGAACTTTGTTGTTAGAGCATTTTTAAAGCCCAAAATTATACATTACAAATTGCATTTTCATCTTATATGACCATTTTTCCGGCTGTAGCCGAATGTAAACCCTCCACAGACCACATTTTGATCAGTTTAATTTGATTTATACACCCCCATACTTTATGACTTTGGTTACACAAATTTGTTTCTTCTGTCATTTCCATTTGTTTTTTATACTTTCGTGTATTCAAAAATATCTTTTACAGCAAGCATGGATCATAATCATACACAAACGCAAAAGAAAAACACCCTGGCAGCCTGGATTTTTGGAGGCCTGCTGGCAGGAATCGTCACTGGCACTCTGCTTAATCTGTTTACTGATCCTGAGGCAGTTAAAACATATGTAAGTATAGCAAAGTACGGAAATATTATATTCCTGAAATTTATAAAGCTAATCATAGGTCCGCTTGTTCTCAGCACGTTGGTGGTCGGCGTAGCAGGCATCGGCGATGCAGGCACTGTGGGCAGGATGTCCGTCAAAACCATAGGGTGGTTTATTTTTGCCAGCATTATGTCGCTGACGCTGGGACTTATCATCGTCAATATCTTCCAGCCTGGCCTCGATTTTGCTGATCACATCACTCAGTCCACAGATGCTGCTTTGCCCTCGACATCGGGATTTACACTGGAGCACTTTATTGACCAGCTGGTACCCGAAAACATCTTTGTAGCCCTGTCGAGCCACAAAATGGTACTCCAGATAGTGGTTTTTTCTATCCTGTTTGGACTGGCCCTGGCCGGCATCGGCGAAAAAGGCCAGCCCATTATCCAGGCGATGGATTCGCTTGCCCACGTCATGCTCAAACTCACCAATATGATCATGTGGCTGGCACCATTGGCAGTCTTTTCATCCATAAGCATAGTGATAGCAGAAAAAGGCATTGGCGTTATGGTCCAATACAGCAAGCTCATCCTCCTGTTTTATTTGGCCCTGCTTATACTTTGGGTCATTTTGTTGTCTCTGGGATATGCCTTCGTAAGGCAAAGAGTATGGAGCCTGCTTTCGCACATCAGAGAGCCCATACTGCTGGCATTTGCAACGGCAAGCAGCGAGTCTGCCTACCCCAAGCTGCTCAATCAGCTGGACAGGTTTGGTGTCAAGGACAGAATCACCAGTTTTGTATTGCCTCTGGGGTATTCGTTTAATCTCGACGGCAGCATGATGTATATGACTTTCGGCTCGCTTTTGATCGCTCAGGCATATGGCGTACATTTGTCTTTGTCAGAGCAGGTGACCATGTTGCTGGTGCTTATGGTCACAAGCAAAGGCATAGCTGCTGTGCCCAGGGCATCACTGGTGGTTATTGCAGCCACCATTGCAGGATTTAACATCCCCGAAATCGGTCTGGCCATCCTTTTGCCCATAGACCAGTTTCTTGATATGGGCCGCACTGCCACCAATGTAGTAGGCAATGCCGTAGCCTGTGTGGCCGTGAGCCGCATGGAAGGCGAAGAAATTTC
>JAKQGD010000307.1 GCA_029573365.1 Bacteroidota bacterium
AACCATCACCTCACCCAATTTGGTGTATGAGCACCGGGTCAAAATAAAAAAGCCGGCATCAAACCGGCTTTTTTATTATCTTAAAGGAACTTCTGTACCTGCTGCTCCAGGTCTGTTCGCGGATTTATAGCCACAATTTTACCATCCCTTCCCACAAGGAAGGTCTGAGGTATGCTCCTTACGCCGTACACTCCGGCAGGTCCGCTTTCCCATTTTTTAAGGTCTGATACGTGGCCGTCCCATTCCAGCCTGTCCTGGGCTATGGCGTCGACCCATCTTTGCTTCTGGGCTGTCTGCTGCTCTTTCAGTTGTGCCGGGTCGGTAAACCTTTGAGCTGTACGACTGTCGATACCGTCAAGCGAAACACTGAATACATCAAAGCCTTTGCCTTTATACTTGTGGTAGATCTCTACTACGTGAGGATTGGCCTTACGGCAAGGGCCACACCATGAGGCCCAGAAATCCACCAGCACGAGTTTACCTTTGTAATCAGAAAGTTTTCTGGTTTTGCCGTCAGGCCCCGGAAGGGCGATGTCGGGTGCCGCTTCTCCTACTTTGATCTTGGCGGCAGCGGCTTCCATTTGAGCTTGTTGGTCCAGTTGTGCGATAACCTGAGTGTATTGCTGTGTCAGATCCAGGTCAGGGTATTTTTGTGTCATCCTCTGTGAGACCTCTTTGTGTAAGCCTGTAAACTCAGACCTGAAGGTAAACAACCTGGCTGCTATCTGGAAGGCCACCAGCGGATCTGCGGTCTTGCTTGTAAACGTAGTCAGGGCAGGTACATCCATTTTTCTGTCTACATAATCCTTTACTGTTTTGAGGTACTGTTCGGACAAGGGCGAACCTTTCAGAGTATAATTAAATTCGTTGAGGTCTGTGAGCTTGCCAGCTATTTCTACATTTTTTTCTGAGCCGTCCATAATCAGGTCAGCTGCCTGCTCTCCTATACGGAGCCTGTATATTCCTT
Organism: Bacteroidota bacterium; assembly: GCA_029573365.1. Taxonomy (GTDB): domain Bacteria; phylum Bacteroidota; class Bacteroidia; order Chitinophagales; family Saprospiraceae; genus OLB9. Next base: position 968 of record JAKQGD010000307.1, read on the forward strand.
TTTTGATGCCGTCAGGAAAAGTCATTTTGAAGCTGCCGTCCGCCTGAATTTTTTCGTGCAACAGATTGTTGCCTTGCTGTGTAAGTTTGAAATCATCCAGGTAGACCGTCATGTTTTCTGCTCCTGTAATTTTTCCGGAAATTTTGGTTCCCTTGGAAACACTGCAGGAACTTCCAAAAAGAAATGTGATCGCAATCAAAAGGATTGATGGTGAAATATTCATGTGTGTTTAATTGTGTTTTTAAAATATTACCCTTTAAGAAGATTATATATCCCAAAAATTGGCCATATATAAATCGGTCCCAAAATTATGCAAATAACTGATATAGGCGCCGCAGTGTTGTCGGCTAATATATGTTTAAGCAGTCGTTTAGCAAAAAATTAACAAAAAAGCACCCGGAGTTATCTCACCATCAGCTTGTGGCTCATAATCTTTCCTTCCTGTTCTGTGCGGACAATATACAAACCCGGCTTTCCTTCGAGGGTTAGTCCGTCTGATGTTCTGGTAAATCTTACATTTTTACCAGCCATGTCAGTGACATCTATCACTTTTATAGCAGGATGACTAATCATGAAGTTTCCCTGCCCGGGATTGGGATAAAAGGTGATACCTGTGGCAGGTGGATTATGATGTTTTAACCTTAATTCAGACGTACTTCCGCTTTGGGTCAATACTTTCGAGAATCTTCCTAATTCCACATCTGCATCAGGGCATCCGGTCACAGAAAACAAGGGATTGCTTTTCCCGGTGTCAAAGGTCTTTGGCATCAGCACCCTGTAAGTTCCTGGCTCCTGAAATGAATAAAGATCTTTGAGGCCGAAATGTTCGGATACGATGTCAGCCTCACAATCCCCCAGTTTTATTTCCAGCTGAAAACCTTCAAGGCTTTCTTTTTCAGCAATGTAAAAATCGATTCTGTCGCCGTGGATTGCGTATTCCAGCTGGTGATAACCTCTGTTTTGGGTTTCCTGCTCATTGGCTGCAGAAATATCACCTTTGCATATTGCTTTGATATCTACCCGGCCATCAAACTTCATGATGTCCAATCTCTCTTTCAGGGAAGCTAGGTCCGCTTCGCTGCGAAGTGTGTCTGCCTCGATGGCAAGTCTCCATTTGGTTATATCGGATTTTTCTGGTGCCAGTATCAGGTTTTTCATAAGTGCCAAATCCGCTAACCTTATTTTGTTGTCTCCATTGAGGTCGGCGGCAGCGTACTGAAAATTAACCAGTTTATTGATGCCCATGATATGGTCAAGCAGCAGTCTGTAGTCTGCAATGTCTATTCTGTCCTGGTTGTCTGCTTGTACTTCCGGTGTTATGATGTAGTCCGAATACAGGGATACACCATCCCAGCTGAAAGTACCGTCAGTGCCGGGGTAGGCCATGGCTGCAGACGATCCTAGCCGCTCGAGTGAGATGGCCGCATCGGTCACAGGCCTTCCATTGGGTTCGGCAATCCTCCCTGCCAGATTGCCGGTGGCAAAGCAGCTTCCATTGTCAAACACGAGCATGTACACGTCAACAGCCTCCTGGTTTCCGGCGTGGTCGGTGATATAAACTGTATAAAACTGAAAACCTGCATTGGTGCAGTCCACGATTCTGAGCGTATCATTGACATCGGGCGAAAATGAAAATTTCAGCCACTGTTTTATCGTACAATTGTCAAACGACCCCACATCAAACAATCTGGGACTAATCATAGCGGGCATTTGGCTGGCATCAAAAGCAGAGACAAGAATCTGATGCAGATAAGGTACCGGCTTTTTTTGATCCTTTGTTTCTATATAGGTGGTGCAGGATGAGTAATTGCCGCACTCGTCCTTGACAGACCAGTGTATTTTATGTTTGCCTGCGGCGACCCTTTCTGGCAATGTTATGCTGATGGCGGTGCCACCTTGCACAGGTTCTAGTTTGTAATCCCCCGGCTCGTTGTATCCGTATTTGTAATCGTTGGTACCATTGGCCCATAGGTCTATATCTACGACCCAGCTCACTAGTTTTGTAGGGCAGTTGCCCTGATCTGTGGCACTATTGGATATGGTAAATGTGGCTTTGCAATCACCCTCAAGCGGTAATATCTTTGAGGTGCAGTCTGCGATTACCGGCGGGTCCTTTTCTATAACTTTTATAATCTGGGTATGCTCCCATATGCCCCCCGATCCCTGTATAGCCGGATTGTAGGTGCACCAGTTTATCACCGTAAACTTGCGGAAAATCTTGTAACACGCATCATCCGAAACTTCATAAACCCATTCTTCTGCATGATAGCCAATGACGTCACACGGCCCAGAGGTCCAGGTCGGCTTGTCTCTGATGATGTCTTCCTTACATCCGTAAGTTTTATTTTGGGGAAAGTTTATGACGACAGATCCTTCTATGGCCAGGAGGGTAAGCAACTGGCTGCAGTGGGGTTCTGTGGATTCGTAATTGTTGTTTTGATTCATATCCACATACCAAGTCCTCTGTACGGTGCCCACATTACACTGGTTGAGGGATGAATTGTCTTTGTATTTTATCCACGAAGGAGGGTAGAGCGGTGCTGTTGCCTTGCCGGTTACCGGCAGATAATGGATATCATCATCACAATACAAAGTGATGTCGGCAGGACAATAAATGGAAGCATATGCCGGACTGAAAGCCAGCATCACCCATAAGAGGGCCAGCAGAGACTGAGTTTTCATGCGTATTTGTTTGTTCTGGTCAACAATTATGACAGCCCTGTCATAACCATGTCCGCAAAGTTATGGAAATTTCCTTCCTGAATCAAGGATTACAAGCATGTATTAACTTTTATATTATTCGTTTCAGAGGAAACCTGATAGAAATCCTGAATGCAAACCTCGGCTATTGGGTGACCCCGGGAAAGAGACACACATATTAGTAGTCAAGTGTCAAGTAATAAAAATAATAAAAATTTAAAAAACCGGCGTGGGAGGGAGCAAATCTCTATATCTTGCACTCTTATTAGTATAAACCAATTTTCCATGGCAACCAGATTTTTTACAGGTGTCTTTTTCCTGCTATTTTCATTGATGCTTAGCGGCCAATGCATTATCAATGAACTTAATGTGGAAGCAAGTGAATGCGACCAGTTCGGCAAATTTTATGTAACCATCAACTTTAACCACGCCGGCACCTCGCAAAGGTTTAAGGTGCAGGGAAACGGGGTCAACTACGGACTGTTTGAGTATTCGGCTTTGCCGGTAAAAATCGGTCCTCTTAGTGCTGACTGTAACACGCAGTATGAATTTGTGGTCAGGGACAACGAAATTCCTACCTGCCTGGCATTCAGAGAAATTGGCACCAAGTGTTGCCCAAACAACTGTTCCATCGAATTTAAAGATGTACAGGTGGGCGAATGCCACGAAAGCCACTATTCCCTGACATTTGACCTAAATCACAATGCTCCCGACAACGGTTTTGACCTGTACAACAACGGCCAGTTTTTTGGTTATTATCAGTATAGCCAGCTGCCGCTTACCATCGGGAACCTACCATCCAGTAACATAGAAACCTACAATACCGTGGTCGTTTGTGCCAACGACAACAATGCTTGCTGTGATACATTAAAGGTGCTAAACCCATGTATTTGCACCATATATAATGTGCAGGCCAGGGTATTTGACTGCAACGAAGACGCCATGACCTTTTCGGTAAAGTTTAATTTTAAGCATCACCTTGCCTCAGACAGTTTTAAAATAGGGGGCAATGGCCAGACTTACGGTACTTTTGCTTATTCCCAACTTCCTGTGTCTATTTACGGTTTGCCTTTTAATGATTCGCTCGATTACGAATTTCTGATTATTGACAAGGAAGATCCCTTCTGTTTCGGGATTTTTAATCTTGGCAAAGTCACAAAATGTAATTTTGATTGCAACATATCCAATGTAGTTGCCGAGGTACTTCCTTGTGAAGATAGCCTCTTTTACGTGGACCTTGATTTTTTAGCCGTAAACCATGGAGTGACCGGATTTACGGTGAGGGGAAACGGGCAAATTTATGGCAATTTTGATTACGGACAGCCATATTACCGCATTGGCCCGCTTAAAGGCGATTGTCATACGATATATGAGTTTGTGGTTGTAGATCGTGAGCTCGAAGACTGCAGGGCCGGTACCCATCTGAGTGCACCTGTATGTTGTGAGCAGGAGCCTTGTGCCTTATCGGAAATGGCCATCACCGAGTTTTGTGAAAACAATCAGTTGGTTGCCTTTGACATTAATTTTCAGCATTCCGGTACATCAGAAACCTTCTTCCTCAAAATCAACAATACGGTTATCGGGACTTATCATTATGCTGACCTGCCCATAAAGGTGACCAATCTTACCTTTGGCCTGCCAGTAGCAGAGATCCGGGTGATTGACAGTGGAAACGAGGCTTGCAGACTGGTCAGACTTTACGAATTTGAATGTTTTCAACCAGCCTGTCACCTGTACGACCTTATAGTGACGCCTTCAGCATGCAATGATCAGGGTAAGTTTTATGCCCGCGTGAAGTTTAAAGTGACCAATCCGAAATCAGACTTTTTTATCATCAAGATCAATGGTGTGGTGTTTGATACCCTGCCCTATGGACAGGATCTGTACGAAGTGGGTCCATTGGCCGGCGACTGCCAGACTCTGTATCATTTCCTGGTGCGTGACCTGCACGGCGACTGTGCAGATGACTATGCGTGGCAGGAACCGGTGTGCTGCAATGGTGGAGACTGTCACTTGACGGACTTGCTGGTGACTCCCTCAGCCTGCAACGCCCAGGGCAAATTTTATGCCCGTGTGAAGTTTAAAGTGACCAATCCGAAATCAGACTTTTTTG
>JAKQGD010000324.1 GCA_029573365.1 Bacteroidota bacterium
CGGGACTCAAACATGTTGTCCCTTTTCTCCCGGTTCAATCATTCTGCTCGGCACCGTTGCAATGGGACAATGTTTTTGAGCCCCCTTGCAGGGGGCCATCATAAGGCCTCCCGCTCTGAGGCTGTGTCATAATAGGCAACAAAATTGTTTTTTGACAATAAAATATAGCAAACAGAGGTAGGTGCTATCCGAGGATATGATATACTGCCCGGGAAAGGAGATAGCACATGGCATATCGAACCGGCAACCGTAATCAAATGGCAATGCTGCCCCAAAGTATAGAACAGTTTGTATCTGAACATGACCCCGTACGGGTCTATGATGCATTTGTAGAGGCACTGGATTTTGATCAGTTGGGGATCGTCATAACCCCCTGCAAAGTGGGCAACTCAGAATATCATCCCAGGGCCATGCTCAAGCTTCTGGTCTATGGTCCATCCTATGGGGTACGCAGCAGCCGCAAACTGGAGCAGCAGACCTATCATAATATGAGCTTCATCTGGCTGATGGGCGGATTAAAGCCTGATCACAAAACCATATCCAATTTCAGGCGCAAAAACAAAAAAGCATTAAAGAAGGTGCTCAGGCTCAGTGCCCGCATGTGCCTAAAGCTTAATTTACTTGCCGGCAACGTGCTTTTTGTTGATGGCACAAAGATTCGTGCTAACGCATCGGCCTGTCGAACCCATGAAAAACAATGGTATGAACAGAAGCTTCAGGAGGTTGACCGGAAGATAGATCAACTTCTGAAAGACTGCGAAGCTGAGGACCAACGGGAAGCAGACCTGGGCTCATTTATAGAGATGGACAAAGAGCTTGAAAAAGCAGAAAAGCTCAAAAGATGCATCCGGGACGTACTTCAGGAGTTCAGCCAAAGTGGGAAGAAGAAAATCAATCAGACAGACCCGGATTGTGCCAATATGCGAAGCCTCCAGGGCAAACACGCCAGTTACAATGTACAGAGTGTGGTGGACGATGAAAACGCCCTGATTGTCCATGCTGAAGCAGTCAACGATACCAATGATCTGAATCAGTTTGCCCGTCAGATTGAGCAGGCCCATGAAGTGCTGGATGAACCTTGTCAGATTGCCTGCGCAGATGCCGGATATGCCACTGCAGAAGAGTTGGAAAAAGTTGATAGCAAGGGAACAAAAGTAATAGTGCCGTGTCAAGGGCAGACATTATCACAAGAGCAGGAACCTTTCAGCAAACAGCATTTGACCTATGACAGCCATAAGGATTGTTATTATTGCCCGGAGGGTCACTGCCTCGCACAGGTAGCCACCGAGAAGAAGACCGGGAAAAAACGATATCAAATAACAGATAAACAAATATGTTTCAGCTGTAGGCTCTGGGGCCAATGTACAAAAAGCAGGACCTGCGGCCGAAGGACACTTCGATTACGCAATGAAGACACACGGGAACGCCTGCAAGCTCAATATGAGACTCTGGAATCACAGAGCATCTATGCACGAAGAAAAGCGCGCGTTGAGCATCCCTTTGGGCATCTCAAGGGCAATTTAAAGATCGGCGCTTTTTTGCTGCGAGGTCGTGATGGTGTAAATGCGGAAACCTCGCTGCTGTGTACATGCTTTAACATTGCCCGTATGATTACCTTGTTGGGTGGGGTACCTCAACTGATACAGAAAATCAGGGCGATAATACCAAGCCCGGCGTGATAACCAGGGATCTGATATGTGCGCAGAGATTTTATTGCATTAAATTGCTGCACGACCCGGCTGTAGGGCTGATTTGCTATATTCTATTGTCAAAGAACAGACTGTAAATTTAATTACGACACAGCCTCAAAGCGGGTGGCTTGAGCGCGCCCTGAAAGGGCGTGAGCAAAAACACGCAGTGTTTTCAGTTGCCTTCTTTAGGGACCATCGCCATAGGCGATGGTTTTCTAAAGACAATAAACAGACTGCCCACGCTCGAACTGCAGTAATCCCCGAAGAATAAAAGTTTACTGTGTATGCCCCCATACAAGTCTTGACCGCTGCCTGATTCTGACATATAAGAAAAGCATACTATTGAAAAAACTTGAATGAGGCATGCTCCCGACTACCCATATCGCAGCATCGTGTCTGCTGACCGCCTGTGCCGTAACATCAAATACAGACAGGGTCCCGACCCTGCTGGTCCTGACCGCAGGCTCTTTGCTGCTGCATTTTGCAATGGACCTTGTTCCGCACGGGTTCATCACCACGCCCCTCACTATTTTTAAAAAATTTCTGCCCACAGTCGCAGAGCTGCTGCCCGGGCCCCT
>JAKQGD010000330.1 GCA_029573365.1 Bacteroidota bacterium
CAGGAGCAAAACACAACAGAGATAGGCTTCTACGGCAAATACAAACAAATCTGGGGTAATCTCATCATCGAACCCTCGCTCAGAACACAATATTATTCATCGTTGGGAGCCATCACCCTGGAGCCGAGGTTTGGCCTTAAATATAACATCAGTGACAAGCTGAGATTTAAAGCAGCAGGCGGAAGATATACCCAAAACATACTTAGCACATCCAACGAACGTGATGTGGTCAACCTTTTTAATGGCTTTCTTACCGGCCCCGAATCCATAGTGCAGGGCTTTGATGGGCAGCCGGTAAAAAATAAACTTCAAATAGCGTATCATGGTGTTGCGGGCTTTGAATTTGACATCAATAACAGTATACAGTTTAATGTAGAAGGTTATTACAAAGACTTTCCACAGATCGTAGTGGTAAACAGGAATAAAGTCGAAAAATCACAGGCTGACTATTCGGTGGAAACCGGAAAAGCATATGGAGTAGATCTTACCATTAAGTATGAAGTGCCGGGCCGCTATGTCTGGCTTACGTATTCGCATGGATATGTCCGTAGATATGACGGAATACAGGATTATCCTACTATTTTCGACCGTCGCCACAATGTAAATATGCTTGTGACTTATGACCTTGACAAGAAAGGCAGCTGGCAGGTCTCAGGAAGGTGGAATCTCGGATCCGGCTTTCCGTTTACTAAAACAAAAGGTTTTTACAATTACCTTGACTTTCTCGGTGGCATCAGCACACCATATCAGACCGCCAATCCTGATGATGTGGGTATCATATACTCTGATATACGTAACGGAGGCAGGCTGCCATATTATCACAGATTGGATCTTTCTCTCAGAAAGAAGATCGAGTTTTCAAAACATACTGGCCTTGAAGTAACTGCCAGCGTGACCAATGCCTACGACAGAGCAAACATATTCTATTTTGACAGGCTAAATTATGTGCGTGTCAATCAGCTGCCGATTCTTCCTACTCTGAGTGCTAAATTTTATTTCTGACAACCGGCAGCCCGTTTTTAAATACATTGGGGTAGTTAAAACAAAAAATAAATGAAATTTTGTAATATTTAAAAAGAGTATTACCTTTGCGGCCGTTAAAAACCGGGTTACCGATTTTCGGTCAGGTCCGGTCTGAAATTTTCACATAATCTAAAAAATTTTAACATGGCAGTTAAGATGCGTTTGTCCAGGAAAGGACGTAAAAGAGCTCCCTTTTACCACATTATTGTAGCAGATTCAAGGTCTCCCAGGGATGGTAAGTTTATCGAAAAACTCGGTACATACAATCCAATGACCAAGCCAGCTACCATCGAAATTGACAGGGAAGCAGCCTACGATTGGCTGGTAAAAGGTGCACAACCTACTGACACCGTCAAGGCGATCTTAAGGTTTAAAGGCGTGTATTACAAAAAACACCTCATGAGAGGTCTTAAAAAAGGAGCCCTTACCATAGAGCAGGTAAATGATTTGCTTGGTAAGTGGACAGATGCCAAGGAGGCAAAGATTGAAGCAAGAAAGACACAAGTCAAAGCTGATCTCGCCGCATTCCATAAAATGGTATCAGGAGAGGCCAAACCAAAAGCTGTAGTTGCAGATGAAGCTACAAAGCAGGCGGCTGAAGCATTTAAGGTTACAGCCGATGAGAATACAGAAAGTGCAGTCGCGGAGGTCGCAGAAAATGTTGCCGAGGTGAGTGAGCAGGTTGAGGAGACTGTAGAAGCTGTGGCAGAAGAGACTGCGGCTGAAGACACAACTTCAGAGCCTGAGTCACCTGCAGCGGACGAATCTGACAAAACAGAAGAATAATCTTAAATAAGGTGGACTTCACCTTATTTATTATTATTTTT
>JAKQGD010000333.1 GCA_029573365.1 Bacteroidota bacterium
ATTCCTGGTAACTTGCCATTACTCTCACCACATAGTTCTGTGTTTCTTTAAAAGGCGGGACTCCTCCATGTTTCTTTACATTACCGGGGCCTGCATTGTAGGCAGCTACTGCAAGTCTCATATCACCACCGAACTGTTTCATTAACTGACCTATATATTTTGCTCCACCCATGATATTCTGTCCCGGATCATAGGCATTCTGAACTCCAAGGCCTCTTGCAGTTCCCGGCATAAGTTGCATGAGTCCCTGTGCTCCACAGTGTGATGTAGCTCTGGAATTAAAATTTGATTCATTCTTTATTATTGCTTTTACAAGTGCCGGGTCAACACCGTTTTTCCTTGCTTCCATATTTATCATATCAGAGAACTGACCTGACACAGGGCCACCTGCTCCTGCCACTGCACCTGCTCCGTTGGGACCTGCATAGGCTCCTGCAAATGATCCACCTGGCCCACCTGTACAGGCTACTGCTCCACCCGGTCCTGCATAAGCACCGGAAAAAGGCATTCCCCCTCCACCTGGCATCATGCCTCCCATCAAAGGATTCTGCCCCATACCCATGAAATTACCCAGACAGTTACCCATCACAGGACTGAAACATCCCATACCACCCATTCCCGGCATCATACCACCCATTTGCTGGCATGGCCCTCCTGTTAACCCATGCGTCATGTGCATCATCATCTGCATGGTCTGCATCATCATCTGCATCATAGAATTCTGCGGCATCATGCCCATCTGTTCCGGTGGTGAACCGCCGAAGTAATTATTTACTAAAGCAGTCGAATTGTTTGTATTTCCTATTCCTATTCCCATTCTATATACCTCCTTAAAATATCTTTAACATTTAGGTACAGTTTATATTTATTATTATGTGAAAAGCAAGTCAAAAGTGTGTCATTTATATTTTGTCTTTACTGAAGAGTAATTTAAGAAGAAGCAAAAATTATCCCTTTGCAGGTGAGTTACTCTTATTTCCACATGCTTTCGACGTGATTTTCATATTTGATGTAACAGGTTATGTACTTTTCGAGGTTTTATCTGATAAAATTTATAAGGTTGAACCATGCCTGTACAGGGCAGACTTTATGAGAGAAAGCCTCCTCAGGCAAAACTGAAGAGGCTTGTATGGTATTTTAAAA
>JAKQGD010000342.1 GCA_029573365.1 Bacteroidota bacterium
AAGGACGGCAGCAGATATATAATAGCAGGTCATGAGCCATTTTCCATCAACAACAGGCTGACCCAAAGGGTACTTCAATTGCAGGATAATTTTAATATCTATCTAAACAATCATACCCTGACCATCGGTGCCTCATTTGAGAAGTTCCAGTTTGACAATTCATTTAACCTTACCGGATATGGATTTGATGTTTTTGGAGGCTATGAGCTGAGTAAACTGGATTCGATTACCAGCACTCAAGAATATAAGGACAATGTTGCCAATGCAAAAAAAACATTTGAAAACAATAATAAAAATAATACATGGGCACTGGCAGAAACCAATATAGGACAGATTTCTGGATACGTACAGGACGAAATAAATATTAGCGATAAATTTACGCTCACAGCTGGTTTGAGAATAGATGTACCTCAATACTTTGACACAAAAACCAAGATAGAGGAAAACATTGCCAGAAATGGAGGTGAAGTTCCGGCTGGAACCTATGCACCTGGTGTCACATATTATGACGAAGAGGGCAAGCCGGTAAAATTTGACCATACACAGCTTCCAAAACAAACACCACTGATAAACCCACGTCTCGGGTTTAACTATGAGGTAGATAAATCTTTGCAACTGAGGGGAGGTTCCGGATTGTTTGCCGGAAGGCTGCCTTTTGTATGGATTGGAAACCAGGTAGCCAACCCTACATTTTTCTTCTATTGTACCACGGCTCCCGACTTTAAGCTGCCACAGGTATGGAGGACCAATCTGGGACTTGACAAAAAACTGTCAAACGGCTGGAGCACCACCGTCGACTTACTGTACACCAAAGACATCAATGCACAGATGACACGTAACTATGGACTTATCAAACCCTCCGGCAAACTGGAAGGAGCGGATACAAGGCCTGTTTACCTGGCAACCGACAGGGCACAGGGACCTTTTGGCGGCCCCACAAACGCTTATGTTTTTACAAATACCAATCTCGGATATTCATTTAACGCATCGCTTCAGGTGCAAAAAACCTGGGAGACTATGTCCTTGATGGTAGGATATAACTATCTTGACGCCAAGGATGCTGCTTCCATCGATGCTGAAATATCCTCTGATGCCTACGAAAGGAATCCTGCCAACGTCTTGAATACCAACACAGCCTTACTGACACCTTCACTGTATGGAAACAAACACAGGGTGATAGGTGCCTTCACTAAAAAATTCTCTTATGCCAATGACAAACTGGCTACAACAGTAAGTTTGTTTACAGAATACGCCCAGGGTAGCAGATTCAGCTTTACCTATGCAGGAGATATCAACAATGACGGTTCAGGATTGAATGACTTGCTTTACATACCTACCGATGCACAGATAGATGGCCTTAATTTCAGCGGCAATAACACCGGTGAGCAAAAGGCAGCATTTAAATCTTATATTGCCCAGGATGAGTACCTTTCTTCCAGAAGGGGGCAGTATGCCGAAAAGTACGCTTCGTTGTCACCGTGGTACAATCACTGGGATCTAAGAGTTTTGCAAGACCTAAAAGTTTCCGGTGGTAACAAATTTCAGATTAGTGTCGATATCCTGAATGTTGGAAATCTGATCAACCCTTCATGGGGCATTCGTCAATATGCTACCTACACCGGACTAGTACAGCCTGTGGCAGTGTCAGTAAACAACAATGTCCCTACGTACACCTTTGATCTGTCTCAGAAAAGCACGTACTTCGACGATTTTAATTTGCCAAGCAGGTGGCAGATGCAGCTGGGATTGAGATATATTTTTAA
>JAKQGD010000348.1 GCA_029573365.1 Bacteroidota bacterium
GACCAGAGCCTTCTTAAAAAGACAAAGATAGTTTTTAAGAATGAAAAGTCGGTAAAAGACAAGACTACGCTGGAGAGCGAGTTACTGACATTTATAGATCCCAGGCCCAACGAAAAGCTTATATTTTTCCTGCCTTCGGAATATCTTTATCTGGCCAACTCCGGCTCAGGCAAGGATGAATGGTATCACCGGGGCATCAGGAACCTGGGAAAACCTCCCGTCCTTTACTCCGAAGACGCCGCCAGGAAGATTGCTGCAAACATGGAAAACCATCTAAGGTTTAAGAAAGGATATTATGATGCCCGTGTTGACTTTATCACGGAAGAATCCAGGGCGACACGTGGATGGAAAACATCGTACTCCGATGATGTCTGGGAAAGCACCAGCACTGCAGTCAGCTATCTGGTCTCGACGGGAGACCGGTATAAGGTGCGTACCGTGACTTATGAATCGCGGGACGAAAACCTGCTCGCCTTTGTTAGGTCGGTCAGCGATGAAGCCTATGTCAAGGCAGGCGATTATATTGATTTCAGCAGCTTTGAGCTGGAAAAGAGCCGCATTACACTGGCTTGTCAGAACCACGGCTACGTCAATTTTTCAAATTCGTTTATAGACCTCACCGGTGACTCGAGCAGGGTGACCAAAGATGTGGCCGTTACCTTTGAGATCAGGACCCCACTGCCGGATTCTGTGCATACCAGCTATGTGACCGGAAAGGTACGTGTGTTTACTGACCAGGTGCAGGGCAATGAATCGGATCAGGTGCTTGCTGACAGCGTGAGGGGTATCCGATTTTTCAGACAGTCAAAGGAGTTTTTAGTGAGGCCCGGCCTGCTGGCCAATTCGATATTTTTTTCTGAGGGTAAGCTACTGACTCGTGACGACAGACAGAAAACCATACGCAAACTCAACAGTTTGGGCACATACAGGTTTGTCACCATAAATGCGTTGCCTGATCCCGAGCAGGATAGCCTTATGAATTTTGACATAGTACTGACTCCGCAGCTTAAAAAATGGATCTTTGATGGCGGCATTGGAGGATACTTCAGTACGCTTGGAGCTGCCAGGTTGTTTGGATTTTCGCTATCGTCGCAGTTTGTCAACAGAAACATGTTTGGTGGTTCTGAAAAATATACACTCAGAGCCGAGGCAGGCACGGAAGTAGGTTATTCCAGAGATGCAGGCTTTGTGCAAAGGACAAGAAACATCCTCCTTCAAAACAATCTGAATATACCGACCTTTCAGGATTTTCTGGGGCTGGGGCGACTGGCAAATCGTATGGGGGTTATAAGAGACCGTTTTTACAACAACTTCAAGGAAGAAGCCAGTACCAATATAGGCCTGGGATTCAATGCACTCAGCATCCTTAAGTTTTACTCTGTCAATTCGTTTAATGCCTCCTTTGGCTTTGACTATACTTCGCCCAAGAACCACAGGTTTGTATTCAGGCCGCTGGGTTTTAACCTCGACCTGTACAATATACTGGATACTGCAAGATTTGAACAAAACCCACTTATTCTGCTTTCGTTCCAGGACATCCTCGGTACGGGGTTTTTGTTCAGGGATTTTTCTTTTATCTACAACAAGGCTAAAGACAGGAAAGGGAATTCAATCCTGGCCATCAATAATATTGAGGTTTCGGGCTGGGAAGTACACCTTCTAAATCAGCTTTCCAATACTCTTGCGGGTAAAAATACAGTCTGGTCTATAGGCAGTGGCAATGATAAGATATCTTTTGCAAGGTATCTGAGGTATGAGCTCGATGCCAGATACACAAGAGAATTTACGTCTACGAGCAGTTTTGCCACACGATTCAATTTTGGTATGGCAGTGCCTTTTGGACCTAATTCGACGGTGCCGTTTATCCGTCAATTTGGAGTGGGCGGCCCCAACAGTCTGCGGGCGTGGAACATCAAAGAACCCGGCCCGGGTGGGTACAGGGACCCGCTGATCAAGATAAAAGATGCACCTTCCATCTTTGTCAACCAGGGAGATATCAAGCTGGAGCTCAATGCTGAATACCGTTTTAAGATTTTGTTTGTGCTGGATGGAGCTTTCTTTATAGATGCAGGCAATGTCTGGACACTCAAGGACGACCCCAACAGGCCTTCGGCAGTGTTTTCCAGGCGGTTTTACGATCAGATAGCCATCGGTGCCGGTTATGGCCTGAGGTTTAATTTTAACTTTTTTATCATCCGCTTTGACCTGGGATACAAGCTCAGGAGCCCCTTCAAGGATGAATTTAAAGCTTCGCAGTGGTATACACTCAAGGAAATAGGTCAGCAGGGACTGGGCAATGTACAGGTAGCGGTCAACTATCCGTTTTGAGATAACCAATTGTCAATTTAAGTGTTACATTTACATATAAAAATTTTTACAATGAATGCAAGAATCTTATCCGTAGCCATGATTTTGTGTATGACGGCCATTGTGGCTGTATCCCAACCATTTACCATGCCAAAACTGGATTATGAATACAATGCCCTGGAGCCGTACATTGACGCTCAGACCATGGAAATCCACTATTCTAAGCACCATCAGGCATACCTTAATAACCTCAACAAAGCTGTAGCCGGTACCAAGGCCGAAGGACTGAGACTCGAGGAACTCCTAATAGCCGCCGAACGCAGGGGGGCAGCCGTCAGAAACAACGGTGGGGGCCATTACAACCACTCACTCTTCTGGAAGGTTTTGTCTCCCAATGCCGATAAGTCTCCGGGAGGACAGCTGGCAGATGAGATAACCAAGGCTTTTACCTCGGTAGACAGTCTTAAAAGACTGCTCAATAAAGAAGCCATGGGACGGTTTGGGTCAGGATGGGTGTGGCTGTACGTGACCCCGGAAAAAAAACTGGCAGCCTGTTCCAGCCCCAATCAGGACAATCCGATCATGGATGCCGCCGGTAAAAATAGAGGAATACCTGTTTTGGGTATCGACGTGTGGGAACATGCCTACTATCTAAAATACCAGAATAAAAGAGGGGACTATCTGAGTGCCGTCTGGAATGTTGTGGACTGGGATGCCGTCGACGACAATTACAAGGCAGCCCTTGCTGACCCGCTCCTTAAGCTGATCGAAAAGGATGCGTGGCAGGAACTCAAGGACTTTCATATGGTGATGGCCCAGACCTTCCACCCCATGGAAGAAGGCAATATGGGGCCCATCAGGAGCAGAGCAGGAGAAATGCTGGCCAAGGCCCAACTGCTGGCGGCATCCAAAGTACCTGCTTCTTTCCAGTCATCAGCCATCAGCAAAGCCATGAAAGACTTGGTGTCGGGCTCTGCGGATGTGGAGAAACAGGTCAGAAAAAATGCCAAGGACGACAAAATTAAAAAGAGCCTGACAAAGCTGCATGATACCTTTCATGTGATACAGGGGCTTTGCAGCGAGGAATGACAGAAGGGCAGGGAAGAGGATAATATCAGATATTCTGCTTTGTGATGCTTTCGCAGTTGTGATGGTTAAAATAAAAAATTTAAAAGTTTCAGAAATATTTGAAATATAATAAAATGTTTCTTATCTTTGCAGCATGGAATACAATGAAGCAAAAGAGAAGTTTATAAATGCCTGGGGCAGCTTGGCTACCCAATGGGGTATAAACAGGGCTATGGCTCAGATTCATGCTTTGTTGCTTATAAGCACACAGCCATTGTGTGTGGAGGATATTATGGAGGAACTGCAGATTTCCAGGGGCAATGTGAGCATGAACTTGAGGCAATTGATGGATTGGGGTATAGTTTACAAAGATGTAAAATTCGGCGAAAGGCGTGAATATTTTAATACACAAAAGGATATTCAGGAGCTAGCAAGGATAATAGTGACAGAGAGGTCAAAGCGGGAAATACAGCCTACCATACGTTTGTTGCAGGAGGTTTCTTCTATCAAAGGCAATGGCAGTCCTGAAAGCAATGAATTTAAAAAAATCACAAGCGAAATGTATGAAATGGCCAAAGCAGCCGATGACATTGTCAATAAAGTGGTCACACAAAAAAGCAACTGGCTAACTTCTCTTCTAATCAAAATATTAAGATAATTTTTTTAAATTTATATTTCAATAAATATTGAAACAATTAAAATAAATGAAATCGCAAAGTTTAATGATGGCCTCTTATTGTCTTTATTTTGTCATTGTGATCTTCCAGATACTGTGGCCGGCCAAGAAGATTCATTCGGCTGGAAGAGTCTATCTGGTAAAGTATCTGGGCGAAAACAGGCTTGTAGACCCGGTCAATGACGTGCTGCTGACGGGTTATTACACAATTTCCATTGGTTACTCTATGTGGAAAGTAATTGCCTGGCCCCAAATCACCAATATTTCGATGATGATACAAGTGGTTGCCTTCAATAGTGGAAGCATTATGATTATACTTGGTACCATGCACTACTTTAATCTTCTTACCATTTCAGTCATGTCAAAACGTATTATTAATTCTAAAAATATTTAAAAATGAGTACTTTAAATTTAGATCAACTGACGATTATTGGATACTTTATTTACCTGCCTGTAACACTTTCGCTGACCTGGCAGGTGGCAAGGATTTTGTTTAAAAGCGGTAAAATTTTTATGGAAGAAATTTTCAATAAGGACCTGGCCATTGCCGGAGCGACCAACGATCTCTTTAAAATTGGATTTTATCTTTTTAATTTCGGTTTTGCGTTTCTTACCTCAGAATTTTACTTTAATCAGACAGCCACCTATCAAAAACTTTTTGAAGTTCTCAGCAATAAGCTGGGATATTTTAGTATTTATCTCGGTATAATTCTGTTTGTGCACCTTGTGTTTTTTATGAGGGCCAGAAACAAAGCTCTCGCCACAAACAGGGATGTACCTGCAATAACCGAAGTACAGATTTCCTGAGTTATTTTACCTCTACCGGCTTAAGCTTTAATACTTCTTCGGCCCATCGAAAGGTGGCTTCTTCGACGCCTATCACGTCTTTTGACATCACATACGATGAGATGACGTGATTGCCGGCATCAGGAAATGCCACTTTCCTTTTGAGCGAATCGGGTGTGGCTATCTGGTTGTAAAAATCCATCATGGCCTGTACCGAAACCACCTTGTCCTGATTTTCTTCGTCCTTGTAGTAATATCCTACAAAGACAGGGCACTTGATTCTGGCAAAATGCTCAGGGTTCATATAATCACGGATCATGGTTTTGAGGGCAAAAAGCGAATTGGTATGGTAGATGCTGTTCCAGTATTTCTGTGCAGTGCTGTCATAAGTTACACGGTTGTAGTTGCCGTCCATGACCCAGTTGGAGATTTGTTTGCCCCAGGGATACAACAAAGCCTCTGACATGGGATCGTAGATGTCGATATTGGGCGAATACATAATCAGCGAGTGGATGTTTTCGCCTGCCGATGCCAGGATGGCTGACAATGTACCGCCTGTGGAACAAGACATGACTATGACTTTGTCGCCTAGTTTTTTTCCGATGTCTATGGCGTCTTCGGCGGATTGAATATAGTTTTCCGGAGTCAGGTTGATAAACGAATTGCTGTCTGGCCTGCCGTGGTCTTCCAGTCTGCTGAGATAGAGGTTTAGCCCATATCTGCGTGCAAAATCGGTATGAATGGGAGCTCCTTCTTCATGACTTGCCGAAAAGCCGTGAAGGTACACGAGTGCATATTCGGTTTTTTGTTTCAGCATGGGGTCTGCCCAGACTATGGCTGCCTGGTTGCCCGGCTTGATGTCCGCAACTTGGGCCTCACGAGATGCCACATAAAGGTCGAGCGAATCGAGGGGCGAGTTTATATCTGTATCGAGCAGGGCAGGTGGAGCAAATTTTTGTCTCGGGCCCAAAACAATTCCGAGTACGAGCAATGCCAGGATGGCTGCGGAGACTTTAAGTGCTTTCAAATGTCAGGATATTAATTTTATTGTGAATACATCAGTTTGATTGTTATTAATGGGCTCAGGATTTGCGGCCGGTCAGTTTTCTGTGGATATCCATCACTTGTGGTATGAGCAGTGACTTGCCGTCATTTTTTATAATGAAGTCTGCAATCCTTACTTTTTCTTCTTCCGGCAGTTGGCTTTTTATTTTTTTCATCACCTCATCATAAGTAAGATCGTCACGCAGCATGACCCTTTTTATTCGGATTTCTTCGGGGCAGGTGACTACGATGAGCGATGTTAAAGCCTTGTACGATCCGTTTTCCACCAGCAGTGCCGCTTCCTGCAAAACATAAGGCACATTGGAATCCGAAGCAAAGGATTTGGCCCATCTTTCGGCACTGGTTCGTACTGCAGGGTGCACGATGGCACTAATCTGGGCAAGCAGAGATTTGTCCCCAAAAATTTTTTCGGCTATATATTTCCTGTCAGGCTTACCGTTCTTGTGATAAGCTTCATGGCCCAAAAGGACCTTAACCCGGCTTTTGACCTGTGGGTTGGAAGTCATAATTTTTTTGGCTTCGGTGTCGGCATAATAAATGGGTATGCCCAATGACTCGAAAATTTTACATACTGTAGTTTTTCCCGAGCCGATTCCACCTGTCAAGCCTATGATTTTCATGGCACAAGATTTAATTCACTCATTTTAAAAAGTCATTATTTGCCGGCAAGCCAAATCCGGGATGACCACGCCCCGCACAGGCCACTCAGTCCTGCTACGATGCCTCCGGTAAGCCCTGTGAGGAGAAATACCATATTTGCTGACAAGCCTCCGAATATAGAACCGAGGATACTGGACATAGGCTGGTCAAAGGCTCTGTCGGCCCACCAGGCACCTGCGACCCACAATATAAGGATGGCTATAAATGAGCCAGCAAAACTGGAAAACAAACCCGGCCTCAGGATATAGCAAACCACAAAACATACGATGGGCATGATCCACCAGGGCAGTAAAAATTGAAGGGCCAGACTGGCCGTAAAGATCACAGGGATAAAGGTCAGCTTGTTCATTTTACCGGATTTAGAGTGAGACACTGGCCACCTTTTTTAAGAAGCTCATCACGGCTTGCATAGAGGTTGAGGGCAAAATATTCTCCTTTGAGCCACGGTTCTATCATGTTTTTATAATACCGACTGCCGGGATTGCCCGACTGGCCTCCGGGATACACGCCATATCCGCTCATCTGATCTCCCAGGCTGATGACCATCCTCCAACTAGGGCCAAAAGCTATGCCTGTGGCATTGATGGCATCAGGGCATCCATCGGCTTCCAGCCCGGTAGCCGACAGGGCAGGCAGGCGGGTCAGATGGTTGATGTCCAGAGGCTTGTAGGCACCCCAGGTATTCTTTTTGCCTTCAGAAGTCCTTTTGGCCAATTCGGCGACAGCCTCCTTAAAAGATTTATTGACTACTTCTGCTGCATTCTCGCGGTGGGCAGTGGCTTTGATATCAAAATACTTATTGTCGGGCATGGTTTTTATAAGCTCCAGGAGCCTCCATGGTTCCGGAAAGTTGAGGTCCATTTTTTTACGTAGTTCTAGCATTTCGTCCCAGGTATTGTCTGTAAGATGGCGGAAAAACAAGTCAAACAATACCGGTGCCTCTGATTGTGCCTTGTACTGAAAGTCCCAGGCTTTGAGGGTATTCCATTTTTCTTTTTCGGCAGCAGTGAGGAGCTGCTCGTTTAGAAGATCGCTGAGCATGCCTGTAAAATCGGCCGCTTTATGCGAATAGGCATCATGCTGCATTTTTTTCATGTCATCGGGGGTAATTTTATCCATAGATGACAGCTTGCCATTGACACTTCTGTTGCGGTAACGCTCAAATTTTCCTGTAAAGTAGTAGGGATAAGTTTTGTCGGCACTTACCTGGTTAGCAGAAGCTATAAAGCCGCGTTGCGGGTTGATGATTTGAGGATTCTGGTCCCGGGGTATCCATGCTGACCAGTCATTGGCAGATTGGTCGCCGTTTTCTACAAAACGACCGTCGTCCCTGTACTTTGCCGGAAACCTGCCGTTGACCCGCAGTGCCACATCGCCGTCTCTGGAGGCAAAAGCAAAATTCTGAGCCGGGGTGATATATTTGCCGGTGACTTGTTTGTATTCATTGTAATTTTTACATCCCATGGCATCGATAAATACATTGTATTCGTCGGTATCGGGCTGGTCGTGACAGAGCCACCTGAGGGCCAGATCATGTTTTCCGTTTGATGACGTCTGGAATACAGGTCCCCAATCGGTGTATTTTACAGTGTCGATGACGGTCCTGCCGCCTTTGACTTTAATTTCTTCGATGCGGTAATGGACATCCTTTTGAGCACCGTCCAAGAAATATTTTGACTTTTTGTCATCGGCCCATTTTATGGCAAA
>JAKQGD010000356.1 GCA_029573365.1 Bacteroidota bacterium
TTTCAAGATAATTAATTACGTATTCACATCGTGGGCAACCTTCCTTACTGAATACATTTATCTTGTTGTTGTTGATTTGTACTGCAGTGGTTCTTTGTTTTTTTGTGCCCTGGCCGCCCGGAGATGCAGTGGTCAGAGCCTTTTTGTAAGAGAGCCTCGTGCCATACGAACATGGAGTCCCATCCGGGCAACGCAGCCTGGTGAGCAGGATGGTGCTGTCGCCTTTAAGCGTCCTGACGATGGGACTTTTATCCTGTGTCACAAAACCTTCAGTATTTAGAGTGACATTGATCTCGTATTGGTTGCCGGTCAGGTTTTTAGCATATAGAATCATCTCCGATCCTACTTGCTCGTCCAGAATTTCCACATCCTGTCCGTAGGTATCTAAAGCACTAAAGAGCGAAAACAATACTAAAATCAAAAATGGTTTATTCATCAAAATATTTTAAGGTGATTAATCTTCGAGTTTCAATACCTGAAGGAATGCTTTTTGAGGGACCTCCACATTGCCGATCTGACGCATCTTTTTCTTACCCTTTTTCTGTTTTTCCAGGAGTTTACGCTTTCGCGAAATGTCTCCTCCGTAACACTTGGCGGTGACATCTTTCCTGAGTGCTGATATCGTTTCCCTGGCGATAATTTTTGCACCTATAGATGCCTGTATGGCAATCATAAACTGCTGTTTTGGCAACAACTCCTTAAGCTTGAGGCACATTTTACGGCCCACATATTCGGCTTTTGACCTGTGCACCAAAGAAGAAAGTGCGTCAACAGGCTCTCCGTTCAGCCTGATATCAAGTTTTACCAGATCTGAAGCCCTGTAATCAATAGGGTGATAATCGAAGGAAGCGTATCCCCTCGAAATCGACTTGAGCCTGTCGTAAAAGTCAAAAACAATTTCTGCCAATGGCATTTCAAAACTAAGCTCTACTCGTTCGGGGGTGAGGTAAGTCTGCTTGGTGAGCAATCCCCTCTTTTCCATGCAAAGGGTCATAATGGAACCTATATATTCAGGTTTGGTGATTACCTGGGCTCTGATATATGGCTCTTCTACTTTGCTGAATAAGGTTGGGTCGGGAAGGTCATTTGGTGTTTGAATCAGCGTTTTTACCCCCTTGTGGTCATATGAATAATATGATACGTTGGGCACGGTAGTGATGACCTCCTGATCAAACTCCCGTGAGAGCCTTTCCTGAATAATCTCAAGGTGCAGCATACCGAGAAAACCGCATCTGAACCCAAATCCAAGAGCCACAGAAGATTCCGGTTCAAAAACCAGCGAAGCGTCATTGAGCTGCAGCTTTTCCAGACTATCTCTCAGATCTTCAAAATCTTCGTTTTCTATGGGGTAAATACCGGCAAAAACCATTGGCTTCACTTCTTCAAAACCCAGAATAGCCTCTGCACAAGGGTTTTCATGGTGAGTGATGGTATCACCTACCTTTATCTCCTTAGATTCTTTTATGCCTGTGATGATGTAGCCGACATTACCGGCTGACAATTCATTTTTTGGCACCTGACTCATCTGCAGGATGCCGATTTCGTCAGCTTCGTAATCCTTGCCGGTGTTGTAAAATCTGACCTTGTCCCCCTTGCGTATGGTACCATTAATTATCCTGTAATAGGCAATCACCCCTCTAAAAGAGTTAAACATAGAGTCAAAAATCAGAGCCTGCAGAGGAGCTTCAGGATTCCCCTTGGGTGCCGGAACCCTATCTACAATGGCCTTCATCAGTTCTTCAATGCCTAATCCGGTTTTACCGCTGGCGAGAATGATCTCGTCTTTCCGACAGCCTATCAGATCGATAACCTGGTCAGACACCTCCTCAATCATGGCTGACTCCATGTCCACTTTATTGAGTACCGGGATGATTTCCAGATCATGTTCTATGGCCAGATACAGATTGGATATGGTCTGTGCCTGTATACCCTGAGAAGCATCTACAAGCAAAAGAGCTCCCTCGCAGGCAGCAATAGACCTGGAAACCTCGTAAGAAAAATCTACGTGGCCCGGAGTATCAATCATATTGAAAGTATAGGTCACACCATCAGTATGATGATAATACATCTGTATAGCATGACTCTTTATGGTTATCCCCCGCTCCCGCTCGAGGTCCATATCATCCAGTGCCTGGTTTTGCATATCTCTTTCCGATATGGTTTTCGTGTATTCGAGCAACCTGTCGGAGAGAGTGCTTTTACCATGGTCAATGTGGGCTATGACACAAAAATTCCTGATATTCTTCATCGGGTGGCAAAGATAGATATTACTTTACAAGTGAATGTAATACATTTGAAAAAATATCAAACGTTATGTTCTTCCTGTAAGTTTCAAATGACCCGTAATTGCTCAGCAAACCTGGCCGGCTATCTGCCCCGACCAGAAATTATTCCTTTTGATTGAGGTATTCGATGCCTGCTTTGTCCAGCAATGGCAGCCCTGCATACCGCATCATCACCTGTACCACAGTGACGACATCTTTTTGACAATAGGTTACAATTTTGTCTATGTCCTCTTCATTCCAGAATACATAGCCTACGGCACTCCCGTCCATTTCGTCTTTGGGTGAGGCTATACCCAGGGCACCAGCCAACAAA
>JAKQGD010000370.1 GCA_029573365.1 Bacteroidota bacterium
CAAATGGATATGAATGTGGTAATGTATCCCGAAATTACAGGCGACAACAAACCAAAACAAAGCGACAACGACCCAAACCGATATAATGCTAATGCTTTGGCAGATATTGTAACGCTGAATTATGCAATGCTAAAATCGCCAAATAATACTTCTTTGCCAAAAAATGCACCAGTAAAGGAATTGAAGTTTACGCTAACAGGAAATATGAACCGTTATGTGTGGAGTATTGATAACAAAGTAGTTTCTGAAACGGATAAAATCCTAATCAAAAAAGGCGAAAATGTACGCATAACCATTTATAATAATTCAATGATGCGACACCCAATGCACCTACACGGACACGACTTTCGATTGCTAAACGGACAAGGCGACAATGCACCACTAAAAAATATTGTGGACATTATGCCTATGGAAACCGACACTTTGGAATTTAACGCAAATGTAGAGGGCGATTGGTTTTTTCATTGCCACATTTTGTACCATATGATGAGTGGAATGGGTAGAGTTTTGAGTTATGAAAATCAAGCACCAAATCCATTAATTCCCAATCCTAAATTGGCACAAAGACAATTATTTGCGGATGATAGAAAATTTCATTTTATGGCAGAGAATGATTTTGCCACCAACGGAAACGATGGAATGGCGATGCTTCAAGGCACACGTTGGAGCATCGGCACAGAATGGCGTTTAGGCTATCACGATATGCACGGTTACGAAACTGAAACACATATTGGACGGTACATAGGGAAAATGCAATGGCTTTTGCCGTTTGTTGGTTTTGATTGGCGTTATAGAAAATTAGAAACCGATGCAATAGGAAATATTGAAGGGGAAAAAAACTTGTTTGGTCAAACTAACACCAAAGACAACAGACGACAATTTAGTTTAGGAGTTGCATACACTTTACCAATGATGGTAATTTTACAAACTGAAATTTACCACGATGGAAATTTACGAGTGCAATTAATGAGAGAAGATATTCCAATAACCAAAAGAGTAAGAGCATCATTTATGCTCAATACTGACAAAGAATATATGGCAGGATTTCGTTACATTGTAAACAAAAATTTAGGATTTACAACACACTACGACAGCGATATGGGACTTGGTTTTGGACTATTTTTGAATTACTAACCCCCAACCCACAGAAAAATACGGCTTTGGGCTTTGCCAATACACAAGGCAAACGCACAAAGCCCTCTATGGTATTGCAGTCAGTTTTTAACTGTCATACTTTTTGTGGCTATGCTTCCAAAGCTATTGGCACATTGCCTGTTCCACTTCGTTACACAGCCAAAGAGCCAAGCCAATCCAAAGCATAGCAACAAAAAGTCGTTTCGTTCCAACCACCACCACCACTTCACTTATGCCAGTATAAAAACTGCCTGAAGCTAAATAACATAATGTGGCATTATAGTACATTTTTCCAACGCTTATAGGCGACTATGCCAACGCAAAAAATGTCCTATAATAACATTATGTTAAATAGCCAATACCTTAGCACCCTTGCATTAAAAAGGGTAGTAGTTATTTTTCAATGGTTCTTTTTACTGCAAGTGTGAAGCCGTATTTTTCCCCAACGCTTCACCCCCCAGAGCCACACACCCCGACCACCCTTTTCAGCGGTGCAGTTAAAATAAAGCATTTTATTATGATGCCAATGTGCTTAATAAAGTGTTCATTTATTCTGTTTCATTTCGTTTCGGCAGGCTATCGCAAATTTGCCTTCACTTCATTGCACTTCATAAATTTCACACATTATTTTAAGCACCCCACAGCAAGAGTATTTCGTACCTCATACACTTGCTTTCAGCCAATGCCACTACTGTAGGTATGCTTTATTTTATCTGCGTCATATTACCCCCAAGCCAACGCTTCTAAAAAATGATTTTCAATAAAAGAATAAGAAAAGAAGTTAGATAATTTATTTCCAAAGAAAAAAAGCACAGGAACAAAAAGGAAAGCAAAGTTAGGTGGCGGGCTGATAAAAAAGCAAAAAGACTACGGCATAATAAAAAGAGAAAAAAGCTACGCTTTATTTTTTTCTCTTTTTAGCCTTCGGCACTTATTCCGTTTCCTTTTGGCTTTTTTGCCTCGCCACCTCTTTGAATGCTTTCTTTTTTTTCTGTTTTTTTCTTTGTAAAAATATTTGTTGGTTTTAGCCACAGCAAGGAACAAAGCAGCTCACAATTAAAGCGATGTTCAAAATGCAAAAAGTAAACATTTACACCTACAATCCAAAAAATCAAAGTAATGAATTTGATATTTACGCCTTATGTAAGGGCTTAAATAGTGGCAAACCACTTGAAAAACCTTGTCCTAACTCTTTTGTATTAGCTTGTAAGAATCAAGCTGAAAAAGACTTTTATACAGCTTTGCTTTTTGGCCTATGGAAAGCAAAGCATTTCTACCCATATCATACAGGGTCAGTAATTCCATTTATAAGAATTTCAGATTTTAAGCAAGTTGTTAAAGAGCAAGCCCAAATAGTTAATGCCGAAGCTTTTGCAAAAGATGTACAGAAAGTAAAACTTATAGAAGCCAAGCAAAAACAAATCTACGAACAAATGGCATTGCTAAACGATGTCAAAAGAGCCTTGATATATAGGCACTTCAAAAGTAGGTGCTAATAGTGGCTAAAATGTGCTGATAAATGCCATAAAAAAATATAAATATGCAAAAGTAGCAAGGTTGGCAAACCCACGAAGCCAACAAAAAAAACCAAAAGACTACGGCATAATGCAAAAAAAAAGTTGCAAGGCAAAGCCAAATTTGCATCTATTTTTTTGCACCCTTCGGGTCTTATTCCGTTTCCTTTTGGTTTTTTTATCCCCCTTGCTATGAAAAGCATATTAAATTTTTTTTATTATGTCAGTACAGCACATTTCACAGTCAGCCACCATTCCAGCAGTTTGCTCTTGTGGTGCATCTTATTCAGGTTCTTTTGTTCCTGTTAGTCGTTTTGCCTTCCAGCGTAGGGTTCGTAGGCGTTTTTTCTCTTGGTGTCCTTCTATGGGTTGCCGTGTCTATTCATTGGCTTGTGGTTGCTCTCTTTGGGTTTATTCCACTGGTCAGCGTTTTGTTTCGTCTTTGCCCTTTTAGGGCATTGGCGTTACAATATTTTTTTTTAAAACATAATCCAAAATAGTAGTAATGATTATTTACGAAAATTGGATAAAAATAGTAACACCAAATGCCAACTAAAGCAGCTGTTTGTACATAAATAATTTTTATACACAAAGGTAACAAGTCGGATTTTTAAAAAACAAAAAGACTACGGCATAATGGCAAGGCAAATAGGATGCTTCGCAAATTGATTTTTGTTGCCTTGCCACCCTTCGGGACTTATTCCGTTTCCTTTTGGTTTTTTAATCCGCCTTGCAAAAAGAAGTGTATAAAATTTATTTATTATGCACAATCATCCACGTATTTCAGCAGGCACCCAGTTAGGTAGTTGCCATTTTACCCAGCAGGTTCTACATCAGCACTTGCAGCTTTCACCTTATGCTTATCAGCGTTATATCCGCAGGGCATCATTAGCACATCAGCCAGTTTTTGGCATCAAGGTTTATCAGTTGCCTTGTGGTTGTTATGTGTGGTGTTATCCATCAGGTGTTCGTGAGCTTTCAGCATTGCCCTTTTAGGGCTTTGCTATGGCTATAAAACAGAAAACCCCACCACAAGGGCAGGGTTTCTATTTAACCGATAAGAAAGAAATTCTAATTACACACCTTCAACTTTCACAATGGCTAATGGGTTGAAAACACCATTTTTCAATGGGTACATTTGACCGTTTACCTCTTGGTAAAACTCAACACCCAACACCGAGAACAATGGATTTGTACTTGCAGCAGTTACAGCATTTGTCAAAGTAATTGCAGCAGTTGGCGTATTATCCCAGGCGATGATTGCACTATCATTGGTATCAACTACAAAAGTTTCATTTGTAAAATCTACTTCGGCACCAGCACTTTCAATTTTAAAGTGAGTTGTACCATTTGGAGCTGCTATCATATTTGCAGGAATAAAAGAAGCAATGGTAGTTTCAATTGTACCAGTAACCCTGTTAATAGTTGCTAAAAAAGGAGCATAAAGGGCATTTCCAAGCTTTCCTTTGATGTTAAATTCAAAGCCTGTCAAAAGCTCCGTTTCACCATCTAATACGTTTCTAAGCCCCCTAACACTTGTTAAATCAGCTTGGATAACTTTTACCATTTCAGAAGTCAATCTTCCAACCATTCGGTTGTCAGCTGAATTTTGAAGAATGTTTCTAAATGCAGTTCTTAAAAGCTTGCCAGCTTTTCCAGCTGCACCAAATTCAGCACCGTTTTCACGAGTACGTTGAAAGTTTGGATCATTTGCAATTCGTGATGCATCAACACCGCCTTTTTCTCTTGCAAGGTGTCCGTCTTGTGTCTTGTAAAATGTGATACCACCAAGTGTACCATTCAATTTTATTAATCCTGATTGTCTAGCCATTTTATTACTTTTTTAAATGTTTAGAACAAAAATATATTGCTTTACAAGCCTTACCAAACCACAGCTTCCGACATTTCCGATATTGCAACATTATTCCAACAAACACACTTTTACCTTTAAAATATTATCAATATCTTTGCCGTAGAAAATCTATACCAGAAGTATAGATAAAGTATAAAATGAATAGATTGTGTATTTACCCTAAGGATATTATGGTAATCACAGGCAAAAGCGACAGATATGGTAGATACCTTATTAAAAGGATTAAAGAGTACTTCAACAAAGAGCAACATCAAGTTGTTACAGTGGAAGAGTTCTGCCAATATATGGGCTTACAATTGGATTCAGTTGTAAGTCAATTAAGATAGTGTAAAAGCTTATCTTTGCCTTTTGCTTATGATAAGAACAAACACACTCTACACTGAACTAAATATTTTCTTTTCTTTGTGCTGTACTTGCACTTGTTTTAGCACTCTTTGTTGCCCAGTTGTTGCCCAAAAAATCACAAATCAATCAAAGTCCTTTGCTATCAATAGTTTACAACTTAGCTTTACAATTTGTATTGGAAAGTAATAACGTAATATGTGGGCGATGCCTGCGGCCCAGGCTATCCGCTTTATCCCGAATTATTCGGGATGCCCGCTACTATCCTTATCGCAATTTTAATTTTATAAACAGTCGGACCGATTTGTACATAACGCCGACAATAATTTATAGTTATATGTTATATTTGCAACCATACTCCAAATTTATTTGATATGAAGCACAACACCCTATGTCTTATTTTTTTGTTTTTTTTAAATCAGGTTCAGTCACAATTGCTCTTTGATGTAGAATCATTTAACTTTTCAGAAGATACTATAATTTCGATGACAGTAGGCGACCCTGACAACAATGGCAAAGACGATATCTTTGTCACTGTCAGCAATAAAAATCTGATATACAAACTGCAGAACAACGGAGTACAATTCAGTAAAACTCCCTATTTATCAAAGGAAAAACCAGACATATTTTCTATTATTTCTCTCAATGGAGAAGATGATATTGTATATACAGAAAAAGATAAGAGCACGATACACCTGATGTATGGCAAAGATTCTTATTACAATGAAAAGTCATATATTGCAGGTATCGACCTTGGCACCTCAGCCCAAATAAAAAGTATCGGAGATGTCCAGCCAGTTGAAAACCTGTACAGCAACCGATTTCTTTATGCGATTGACCAAAACAATTTGTTTCACATTTTGGCTATTTACACGGGATCCTTCAATAGTGTCGGCAGTGAGTTGAAGGCCTCTATTCCTGTCGGAATACCCGTGCAGCAGGCCTGTGGCTATTATTTTCAAAACAGAGTCTCACGATTATTTTTTCCAGACATTGAAAATGGAAAACTAAAGGCTATGGTTAAAAAGTGGGATAACTTTCAGGGCCCTTATATTGAACCAAATTTTGAAGTTATTGACGAAAACCTTGATAGACCGGTAGCCTGCCTTACCCACACCTCCGGACAAAACGGTGATGTAATGTTTGTGATTGACAAAGGATCAAAATCTCTGGTTAAATATTATTTAAATGAAAACTATCGCAAAGAAATCTACAATATTGATATCGATAACCCTACGCAAATTGCTGTCGGTTTGATAGACAATAATGCTGAAGTAGATATGATTATACTGGACGGTAAAAAGTTGTGGCTTTTGACAGATTTACATAAAAAAGGCGGGTCAGGTGCTTATCTTCAATCACTGATTGTGGAAGAATCACAAAATATTAAAAATGTCAGGGTTTCAGATTTTAACGGAGACGGATTTTCGGATATTGTTTACAATCTGCAAGGAGGCAACGAGATAAAAGTGATGACAAATGAAATAAAATCTGCTATCCACGAAGTAGCTGATAACAATACAATAAAACCCAACCCTTCTCATGGAAGGATTCTGCTGGATTTTATTTTTGAAGAAGTAATAATTTTTAACAGTACAGGTGGGGAAGTATTCAGAAGCGGGCCAGCCACAGAAATAAACGTGGAACATCTTCCCAAAGGAAGTTACCTTATGAAGACAAAAAACAACAAAAATATTACATCTAAACTATTGATTATTAATTGATTATAAAATTTTTATTTTTCAAAATATATTACTTCGCCAGTTCCTTTATCTTAATCCTCAGGGCAGCAAATGTCAGTGTCATAAACGGGCTGATCCAGTTAAACACGGCATAGACAAAATAGTCTGCTGTAGGAACTCCGAGTACTCCGGCATTGTAAGCACCACATGTGTTCCACGGTATAAGCACAGAGGTTACTGTTCCGGTGTCTTCAAGGGTGCGGCTGAGGTTTACAGGATGAAGACCCTTATCTCTGAAAGCTTTGTTGTACATTTTGCCCGGTATGACGATGGCGAGGTACTGATCAGAAGCGGTAACATTGATGGCCAGGCACGAAAATACGGTACTGGCAAAGAGGCCGAAAACAGTATGAAACACATGGAGTAGTGTACTGCTGATTCTTGCCAGGGCACCGATGGCATCCATCACCCCACCAAAAACCATAGCACAAATGACGAGCCATATGGTATTAAGCATACCCTCCATGCCTTTGGCCACAAACAGATCATTGAGCTCAGGGTTGGAAGTTTCCATGTTTACCTTGGTGGTAAGTGCCGTCATAACACCCTTGTATCCTGTGTTAAAATCTAGGGAGGTACCTCCTGCCACTTTTACTACCAGCTCAGGCTGAAAGAAAAGTGCAGCTACACCACCTAAAAGGGCTCCAATCAGCAATGCTACCAAAGGCTCCGTTTTACGGATGATCATAATTATAACAGTGGCTGGTACAAGAAAAAGCCAGGGACTTACGTGAAAGGTCGAGTCTATGGCTGCCAGTCTGTCTGAAATGTCTACTGCAGCAGCTGAATCGATGTTGAACCCCAAAATCAGGAATACAATCAAAGCAACCAGAACAGATGGAATTGTTGTGAATAACATGTATCTTATGTGATCAAACAAGGCCGCACCGGCCATGGCAGAGGCCAGATTTGTCGTGTCAGAGAGGGGAGAGATCTTGTCTCCAAAATAAGCACCCGAGATGACAGCCCCGGCAGTCATTCCGGGGTAGATGCCCATGGTATTGCCAATGCCGATCAGTGCTATGCCCACTGTGGCAGAAGTGGACCATGAGCTGCCTGTAGCTACAGATATTATAGAACATATCACAAGGCTCGCAGCCAGGAAGATGGAGGGCGAAAGTAGTTTCAGTCCATAATAAATCATGGAAGGAATAATCCCTGACAGCATCCATGTGCCGGCAAGTGCACCAACCATAAGCAGAATCAGGATGGCACCGGTGGTAGATTTGAGATTGTGGCCCACTTCTTCGAGCATTTGTTTATACGAAACCTTGTTTCTAAAACCTACTATGGCAGCCACTGCTGCTCCAATCAACAGGATAAACTGATTGGTGCCTGACACCGCGGCATCTTTAAAAATAAAAATATTGTAAGCCAACAGGCAGACGAGCACAACCACAGGAATCAGGGCCTCAGTTATTGACAGCTGGCGGTTGACGATGATTTCTTCCTGCATGGGGCTCTCAGGCCTAATATCTTCACTTCTCATGGAAAAAATAAAGGTTTAATTGCTGATTTATTGTCACAAGATAAAACTTCCTGAATATTTATTTAGAAATTCCTTACTTTGAAGCATTATTGTTAAACAAATTAAGGCTTAATCCAATTTATTTTTATTCTAACACCAGTTTATGTCCAGATATTTGATATTAACTATCCTCCTTGTCAGTCTGTTTGCCTGCAAAAAGGAGCAGTCAGCCACTCCGGACAAATCATCCGCAAATGCTGGTCCGCCCAAAGCCATGAAGGTAAATGGTATCATTGTACATGATGAATTTACAAGCGGCAGGTTATCCACTACGGGCAGTATATTACCCAATGAAGAGGTGGATATAAAAAGTGAGGTTTCCGGTAAAATAACGGGAATTTACTTTAAAGAAGGCACCTATGTAAAGCAGGGCCAGGTGCTGGTCAAACTGGATGACGATGACCTCCAGGCACAGCTCAATAAACTCAGAATAGAGATCAGGCTCGCTGAGCAAAAGGAAAAAAGACAAAAACAACTCCTTGAAGCCTCAGCTGTAAGCCAGGAAGAATATGACATCACTGAGACCAATGTCAGCCTGTTGAAAGCAAATGAAAAAATCCTGATAACCTCCATCGAAAAAACAAGGGTTTCAGCACCTTTCAGCGGAGTTATTGGACTTAAGAATGTGAGCCCAGGAGCCATTATTAACCCGGCAACTACCATAGCCTCACTGCAGAATACTCAGCCTCTTAAAGTGGAGTTTTCGATTCCCGAAAAATACAACGACCTTGTAGCCCCGGGCAAAACAATAGAGTTCAGGCTTGCCAATTCTGATGCTACACATCAGGCTACCGTGTATGCCAAGGAACCCAGGGTAGATCAGTCTACACGGACCACCAGGGTCAGGGCCAACTTTACCAATCCCGGAGGAAAGGTGGTGCCAGGAGCATTTGCCGAAATATCTATCAGTGTAGGCGAAAAAAGCAAGGTTAAAATGATCCCAACTATGGCATACATACCTGATATCAGTGGAGCCAAGGTAATGGTCAAAAGAGAAGGCAAGGCCACAAGCATACCGGTGAAAGCAGGCACCAGAACCGAGACAGAAATACAGATCCTTGAGGGGCTGAATGACGGTGACACAGTAATAACTTCCGGTATTTTGCAGCTCAAACCCGGAAACCCGGTTGAGGTCAACGTCATTCAGGAAGCACATTAACGGGACCTCACATGAGATTATCAGAGATAAGTATTCGCAGACCGGTTCTGGCCACAGTAATGTCCATCCTCCTTGTACTGTTTGGTATAATAGGATTTACCTACCTTGGAGTCAGGGACTATCCTAGTGTAGACCCGCCGGTTATAACGGTTAGCACCACTTATACCGGTGCCAATGCCGATGTGATCATCTCACAGATTACCGAGCCGCTAGAGGAGTCTATCAATGGTATAGATGGTGTAAAAACCATCACCTCTACAAGCAGCGATGGCAGGAGTACCATTACTGTCGAGTTTGACCTCGACGTAGACCTCGAGACCGCAGCCAACGATGTGAGGGACAGGGTATCAAGGGCTCAGAGAAATTTACCCCCTGATGCCAATCCCCCGATAGTGTCAAAAGCAGATGCAACGGCTCAACCCATCATGTCCATGACCGTGCAAAGCGATCAACGAAGTCTGCTGGAACTTACAGAAATCGGAAACAACCTGTTTAAGGAGAGGTTCCAAACCATACCCGGGGTCAGTGGAATAAATATTTGGGGCGAAAAACGCTTTTCTATGAAGCTTTTTATGGACCCCTCAAAAATGGCCGCCCAGGGCATCACACCTGTAGATGTAAGGAGTGCCCTCACCAACGCCAATGTGGAGTTGCCTACCGGAAAAATCGAAGGCGATGCCACAGAACTAACCATACGTACAGTAGGCAGGATTGAAACTGTCGAACAATTCAATGACCTGATCATCCGCGAAAGAAACGGTGTTATTACACGCTTCAGGGACATAGGTTACGCTGAGCTCAGACCCGAAAACGAAAGGTCTATGCTGAGGGGCAATGGAGGTATAGCTATGATAGGTATAGCAGTGGTGCCGCAGCCCGGAGCCAACTATATAGCTATATCAGAAGAGTTTTACCGCCGCCTGGAAACAATGAAGAAAGACCTACCTGCGGACCTCAAACTCGGCATGGCCTTAGACATGACCATTGGCATTAAAAAAGCCATTTCCGAGGTGGAAGAAACTATATTGATAGCATTCGGACTCGTGGTTCTGGTTATTTTCGTATTTTTAAGAAACTGGAGGTCTACACTCATCCCTGTGGTTGCCATCCCGATATCATTGGTAAGTACATTTTTTATCATGTATCTGGCCGACTTTTCCATCAACATCCTCACCCTCCTGGGGATAGTGCTGGCAACAGGACTGGTAGTAGACGATGCCATCGTAGTCCTCGAAAACATCTACCAAAAGATAGAAAAAGGCATGTCGCCCAGAGAAGCTGCCTTTAAGGGATCAGAAGAGATCTTTTTTGCCATCGTTTCTACCACAGTTACGCTGGTTTCTGTATTTCTCCCCATCATGTTTCTTCAGGGGCTTACAGGAAGATTGTTCAGGGAGTTTGGTGTTGTGGTGGCAGGGTCCGTGCTTGTATCGGCCTTTGTTTCTCTTACTCTGACACCGATGATGAGTGCCAACCTGCTTAAGCATGGCGGAAATGAAAACTTTTTTTACAGATTTACAGAGCGTTTTTTTACAGGTATGACCAATGGTTATGCCTGGGGTCTGGATAAGTTTTTCAAAATAAGGTGGGTGGCGGTTCTGATCATGTTGTTATCAGGATGGATGGTATACAAACTGGGAAAATCACTGCCTACTGAGTTGGCCCCAATGGAAGACAAAAGCAGATTTAGCATCAATGCTACTGCTCCCGAGGGAACATCCTTCGACTTTATGAATGAATTTATCGGCAGGGTTATAGCCGACGCCGAGGCATTGCCGGAAAAGGAGTCTATACTCTCCGTGACCGCCCCGGGTTTTGGTGCTTCGCAGGCATCCAATACAGGTTTTGTGCGGGTTACACTCGTGGATCCTGAAAAAAGGACCAAAACCCAGATGCAGATTGCTGACGAAATGAACAAGGCAATCAGAAAATATACCGAGGCCAGAGTATTTATTAATCAGGAACAAACCATAGGAGACAGACGGGGCGGTCTGCCCGTTCAGTATGTCATCATGGCCCCAAATTTTGAAGGGCTTAAAAAAGTAATTCCACCCTTTCTTGAAAAAGCCAGGCAAGACCAGACTTTTCAAGCCGTTGACATAAATTTAAAATTCAACAAACCCGAACTCAAGATCGACATTGACCGCAACAGAGCCCAGGCTTTGGGTATCTCGGTGATGGACATTGCTCAGACTCTGCAGTTGTATTTTGCCGAGCAAAGACTTGGATACTTTATAAAAAACGGAAAACAGTACCAGGTCATAGGTATGGTGGATCGAAAGGACAGGGACCAGCCCTCAGACATCAGTTCGGTATATGTCCGGTCAAAAACCGGTGAAATGGTGCAGCTCGACAATCTTATCACCATGTCTGAGCAGAGCAATCCTCCACAACTTTACCGATTCAACAGGTATGTTTCTGCCACCATATCTGCAAGTACATCACCCGGATTTTCATTGGGTCAAGGTATTGAAGCCATGCAAAACATCGGAAAGGAGGTTTTGTCAGATGATTTCAGAACAGATTTGTCCGGCCCTTCAAAAGAATTTGCTGAGAGCTCCTCCACCTTGTTATTTGCATTTATT
This sequence comes from Bacteroidota bacterium, assembly GCA_029573365.1. GTDB lineage: Bacteria > Bacteroidota > Bacteroidia > Chitinophagales > Saprospiraceae > OLB9. Next base: position 11,878 of record JAKQGD010000370.1, read on the forward strand.
CTGGCCTTGGTTCTGGTATACCTGATTCTTGCAGCACAGTTTGAAAGTTTCATGGATCCCCTAATCATCATGCTTACAGTTCCCCTGGCTCTTGCAGGTGCCATTCTGGCACTTTGGTACACTGATTCCACTCTCAATATCTTCAGTCAGATAGGCATCATTGTACTCATAGGCATTGTAACAAAAAACGGTATTCTCATCGTAGAATTTGCCAACCAAAGAAAAGATGAAGGTTACTCCACTCTGGAAGCTGTGCGGGACGCATCCATTTCCCGATTAAGGCCTATCCTAATGACGAGCCTCGCCACGGTTCTTGGGGCGTTGCCCATAGCCCTTGCCTTGGGGGCAGCGTCCATTTCCAGAGTGTCTATGGGTATTGCGGTCATAGGAGGCCTTATGTTTTCGCTGATTCTGACTTTATTTGTCATTCCTGCCCTATACACACTGATGTCGGGCCACAAAAGAATACAAGCCGATGAAGGTCATTAACCTTATTTATGGTATACTGCTGGTCGTAATGCCGAGTCTCCTGTTTTCACAGAAGGCGGCGGTGCTGACACTGGACGAGGCCGTCAGCCTTGCGGTGCAAAACAACTTCAATGTACGCATCGCCCGCAATGAAGCTATGATAGACAAAACCAACAATACGGCCGGAAACGCCGGTATGCTGCCTGAGGTGGCTCTTAATTTTGGTACTACTTCAAATATTAACAACACCAAACAGGAGTTTTTCAGCGGTGACACCAGACAGGGTTCGGGCGTAAATACCTCCAATATAAATGCTAACGTATTGTTGGGCTGGACGGTCTTTGACGGCATGCGTATGTTTGTAACCCGTGACAGACTCAGAGAAATAGAGCAGACGGGGCAGTTAAATCTGCAGTTGCAGATAGAACAAACGATTTACCAGGTGATCTCTGCCTATTACAGCATAGAGCAACAGAAAAAACGAATTTCGACCATTGAGAAAGCTATAGAAATCTCCATCGAGAGAAAACAACTGGCAGAACTTAAACTCAGTGTGGGTACCGGATCTGCGGTTCCGGTCTTGCAGGCCAGGGTAGATATCAATGCTGACAGTGCCTCACTTGTACGGCAGTTATGGATGCTTAAAAACTCCAGGGTTATGCTCAATGAAATTATAGGCAGGACCCCTGAGACAGATTTTGAAACGGAAAGTTACGATAGCGAAAAGGAACAGATACCTGATTATGCCACATTGGCTGAAAAAGTACAAAACAGAAACAGCTTGATTATGATGGCAGAAAGGAATATTCGCCTTGCAGAACTCAATATAAAACAATGGGAGTCCAATCGCTATCCATCACTCGACCTAAATCTGGGATATAATTTTAACCGCTCCAAGGCGGAAATAGGCATCCTTAAGTTTAACCAGAACAATGGAGTTTCTTATGGCCTGACCGGAAGATGGAACCTATTTAACGGCTACAACAACAAAAGAGAAATCCAGGTAGCCAAACTGGGAATGGAGACCACAAAACTTGCCCGTGAACAAATGCTCCAAAGTGTGTCAACTGACCTGTTTACATTTTACAACAATTATACAGCGGCCCGTGATTTATCTCGTTTTGAGGATGCAAATATTAAGGTTGCGGAACAAAACCTGGCAATTACTACCGAAAAAATGCGTGTAGGTACCATAGACGCCCTCGAACTGAGGCAGGCACAGTTAAATCTTGTTGACGCTGAGTTCAGAAAAATTGCGTCCGATTTTGAGGCCAGGATGGCATGGCTGGAGATACGCAGGCTGACAGGTGAGTTTCTTAAAAACTGACACTTGTTTTTTGAGGATGCTACAAATAATTCAGTTATATATATATCCAGTAAAAAGCCTGGGAGGGGTTTCGGTCCATTCCGCCATGGCACTTGAAGAAGGTTTTGAGTATGATCGCCGATGGATGCTTATTGACGACCAAAACCGGTTTATTACTCAAAGAGAAATTCCTATGTTGTCACTTTTCCGTACAGGGATAGACAACGACAAAATTACCGTACAGTATGGGGCCCGCACTTTGGAATTTTCGGCAAAGGAATCCACGGGTACCATGGTCAGGACTTCAGTTTTTGACGATGCGGCCACAGGTATTGCAGTTTCCGAAGAAGCCGACAAGTGGTTTTCGTCCGCACTGGACAAAAATGTCAGGCTGATTAAATTAGCTTCAGACAAGCCCAGGGTCCATTTTGTAAAAAAGTACGGACGCGACATATCCGTGAGTTTTGCTGACGGATATCCTTACATGATGACGGGCACAGCCAGCCTTGACCATCTGAACAGCCGTATGAGTGAACCAGTATCGGTCAACAGATTCCGGCCTAATATTGTCGTCAGTACGGACACACCGCACCTTGAGGACACCTGGTCTTTAATCCATGCAGGTAAGGCCACATTCGGAAATGTGAAGCCTTGTGGCAGATGCAGGATAATTACCATCGAACAGGAAACGTCGACTATAAAAAACGAAACCCTTACAGTCCTGAGCCAATATCGCAGGTCTGGTAACTCCGTTACTTTTGGTGTCAACCTGATTTGTCACCTACCAGGAATGGTCAGGGTAGGCGACCATATCATTGTTTGATCAGGAGAGGGTAAACTCTGTAGATATCTCGGTATTAAGCAGTTTGCTGATTGGACAATTGGCCTCAGCATCCTTTACCAGTTCACCAAACTTCTCATGGTCAATGCCCGGTACACACGCAGACAAAACAAGCTTTGAAGATGTGATGGCACCGCCTTCGAGGGTGATGTGGCATGTAGTAATGAGCTCGTCAGGAACAAAACCCGCACCGGTCAGCAAAAATGAAAGCTTCATGGTAAAACATCCGGCATGTGCCGCTGCAATAAGTTCCTCAGGGTTTGTCCCTATACCTTCTTCAAATCGGGACAGGTAAGAATACTGGGTTTGATTAAGTACGGTGCTTTGGGTGGTAAGGTGACCTTTGCCTTCTTTGCCACTGCCGGTCCACATGGCGGTTGCTTTACGTATCATGGTTCTGGATGTGATTTTGATTTAAACTTCAAATGTAATCAATAAAATGTAACCTAAAATGGAATAAATGGCGGAGGTTGCCTGTTATCAGTTCTATGCCCATGTATTTGGTTTTACAATCATCTTTTATCTCAGCTAAAAAAATGTACCTCCCCACTTTCGACATCATACATACCGCCTACTATGGCAATTTTGTTTTCCTCCACCAGGTTACGGATTATTTGGCTCTCATTGCGAATTCTGTCCATGGTCAACTGTACATTAAGAGAAGCCACTTTTTCTACAAATTCAGAATTTTTACTATTTCGGTTGTCTGCCGTACTCGTTTCTGCCGTAACAGCCGGTTGTATTTTTTTAAGAAGTGTAGTCAGATGACCCATTTCTAAGTTATCACAGGCACCTTTGATAGCCCCGCACTTAGTGTGCCCAAGTACAACTATGATACGAGATCCTACCACGTTTGTGGCAAACTCCATACTGCCGAGAATGTCCTCATTTAGTATATTACCCGCTATACGTATGCTGAAAATATCACCTAAGCCCTGATCGAAAATAAGCTCTGCTGAGGTTCGACTATCGATACAGCTCAGGATTACGGCAAAGGGCCATTGGCCGTCACGGGTATCATTGACTTGCTCGAGAAGGTTTCGGTTTATTTTCAGATTATTGACAAATCTGGCATTGCCCTCTTTTAAAAACTGAAGAGCTTTTAAGGGTGTAATTGTTGCCTGCGTTTCGGCTGAATGTGCTTTCATTTTTTTTCTTTATTTAATTTATTAAAAGGAGATCTTATTCGTTCGACCCAGGTGTTTCTGTTTTCGTCAAGGGTGTTTTCAAGTTTGTATTCCGATTTAAATCCTACAAGTTCTACACTGATATTGCGTTCAGGACCCCCGATTTCCTTAAATTCTTTGATAAGATCCAGTACATCATGGGCAATATATTCGGAATCAGAAGCATTGATTACCACGGTACTGTTGTCAGGCAGATGGCTCAGAGTAAGTTTTATTGCTGCTTTATTGAGGAATGAAACCTCCTGTGCCAGGTCCAGGTGGATAATTTCTCCTGATTTATAACTTTCCTTACGGTAGTAATAAGCTCGTTTGAGATTGCCACGGAGGATAAAAATAAAGCTGATAATCATACCTGTGGCCACGCCTTTAAGCAGGTCTGTAAAAACGACAGCGACAATTGTGCTTATAAATGGAATAAACTGATATTTTCCCTGCGACCAAAATCTTTTTACTTTTTCAATGCCGGCCAGTTTATAACCTATAAGAAGCAGAATGGCTGCAAGAGAAGCCAGGGGTATTTTGTTTAAAATTCCCGGTATAGCCAATACACATACCAATAGCAATAAACCATGAAAGATGGTAGAAAACTTGGTCCTTGCACCGGCATTTATATTGGCTGTTGTCCGCACCACCACAGAAGTCATGGGCAGTCCTCCTATCAATCCGCTGAGCAAGTTTCCTATACCCTGGGCTTTTAACTCCTTATTGGGGTTCGTATATCGTTTATGTAAGTCCATTCTGTCACCGGCTTCTATACAAAGCAGGGTTTCGATGGATGCAACAATGGCAATCGTAGCTCCGACGGTCCAGACCGCGGGGCTCAAAAAACCGCTGACATCAGGTAAGGTAAAAAGTGTCGGAAAATCAATGATATTTTGCAGAATAGGAAGGCTGACCAGGTGTGAATCCTGGATGGTTAAAGTTTCCGAGGTTTGCTTAAAGATTTCATTTAACAAAATACCTGAGACCACAGCCACCAAAGCACCGGGAACAGATTTAAATTTTTTGAAAGCAGGATTTTTTTCCCAAAGCAGCAAAATACAAAGCGAAACAACGCTGACAATGATCGCACCCATATGAAGATTGGCAAAGGAGTCCAGGAAACTTGTAATCGTGTTGGATCCTGATTTTTCAACAAAATCCAGGTCGCCCTCTGAATCCTTGTCATATCCGACAGCATGGGGTATTTGTTTTAAAAAAATGATGACACCTATGCCTGCCAGCATGCCTTCGATGACATTATTAGGGAAATAATTGGAAATGGTTCCTGCCTTTATTAAACCCAGCACTATCTGAATAAGACCCGCAATTATTACCGCTGCAAGAAACAACTCAAATTTGCCCAAAGTGGAAACGGAAGTCAACACTATGGCAGTCAGGCCCGCCGCAGGCCCGGTCACACTGACATGCGAATTACTTAAGAATCCCACAACTATACCTCCCACAATGCCAGCAATGATGCCGGAAAACAAAGGCACACCTGATGCCATGGCAATACCCAGACATAATGGTAAGGCTACTAAAAAAACGACAAGTCCGGAAGAAAAATCGTGTTTAGAAAATTCATTTTTATTAATCATGGTGTTTTTCAATTTGATAATAAAATATTTGTAAAAACTCCATACCCTGGAGATTGACAGAGTTTTCCCTTTATTTATCTATTGGGTAAAATGCTTTTTGACTTTGTTTTTCTATGAGGAACATAGACAGAATTACACATCAAAAGCTACCCGTAAATATGGAACAAGCTTTACATACCCATCTGATAATGAAATGTGAGTTTACGCAATGTGCATACATAAACCCGGTCGATTCAGACCATCAAATAATCTCGGGAGGATTTTCACCCGGCAGGATGACAACACTGGCCAAGGGTGCGTAGCAATAATGAAAATCAATCAGATTTCTGACATAGTTTTTATCAAACCACATTCTGGCTTCACTATAAAAGGCAGCGGGAAACTCAGATAGTTTTTTTAACAAATTTTGAGAATTGTCGGTATTGTTAGATTCCTCTTCTATTTCAGCCATGTTTTCCAGTGTCCAGGACAAGCCGGAAAATACACTAACATGTGAAGAGTACATCACACAAAACAACAATAATAAAACTACAAATAGCCGGCTCATGTCATATTACCAATGCCTAAAGATAACTTAATTTTTGTTATAGACAAACTTTTTCAAAAGTGCCTGCAATGGCTACCGTTACCTTTTTAATGTATATGGTAGGTTTAAAAGTTCAATTGCAAAAGTGACTCCTGATTTTTTACAACCCTGCATTCAACCTGACCTGTATCCCTGTTAACAAATATTATTTAAATTTTGGTGCAGGTTAGTCGATATACAAACAAATCAAATATTTGCCATCTATACTACAAAACTGGATAAGTTATGAAGATCTCTGTGCTATGGAATGGTATCTTTTTGTATGTGGCCCGAGGAAAATCCGGGCATACATCCTGATCAGGGCTATACCTGTGATTACAAATCCAAGTGACAGAAAAAAGGCAAGTATGACCTGGTCATAATCTACATGAGCAAAAAGAATATCCTCACCTATAAAGGTCGGTGTGATAGGAAATCCCGCCAGTCCCAGACAGGCCAGAAGGAACAGAGCTGCTAGTTTGGGGTGTTCGTATACATGTCCTTGAAAACGGTTGAGATCCACATCGGGTTCTAGGGCTTTGACTCTGAGCAGGACAAAATATCCGAGTACTGCCGAAACAACCACTCCTGAAAGGTAAAACATAATCTCGCTTGGCATCAGGTTGTCTTTAAACGATATGGCAAGGATGACCCAAAACGGATTCATCACAAGGGTAGTCCAGGCCACAAAGATGTTTTTGCGGGCAGCATAACCCCTGAATACAAGCATGAGACCGATAAACGCAAAAATACCTGGCAAAACCTCTACAACAAATGGCGGCAGTTTGTAATGCATAATCAGTATCAGCAAGCCACCTAGATAGGTGGCAATCGTCACATAATAAAGGTTGCTAATGGTGATAAATCTCAACAGATTACCCAGATTTTTAAAAGGTTTCCAGAGCAGTCTGTCCAGCAATTCGTCCATGTTGTATTCCTTGATGCTGAGTAGGAAAAGGGAGTATTCGACTTTTTTCGAAAACTTTGTTTCAATGTTCTGATGACGTGGCTCAAAGTGGTAAAACTGCTCTCTGATGAGGTAGCTGACGGCTGATGGCGATACGAGCAACTGATAGGTACGGAGGAAAGCATTTCCCGCAAAATGGACCAGAGCCACGGTTTCGAGGCCCAAAGAAAGCTCTATGAATATCAGACCTATCTGGGCTATGGAGGCATATGCTATCTGGCTTTTTACAGATGATTGTACCCGTCCTATGGAAGCACCTATAGCTGCTGAAATAAACCCTATCAGACCGATCATAACTCTGGCGAAGACCTGGTGTTCCCAGAAGGGAAAGGTGCGGAGCAATAAGAATACACCCAGATGTACCGAAAGTGAACCGTAAAATATGGCACTTGACGGGGTGGGCCCCTCCATTGCCCTGGGCAGCCATGAAGAATAAGGAAACTGAGCTGATTTGGCACAGGCTGCCGTAAGAATCATTAGTGAGATAAAAATGCCAAAAAGTGAATGGGCCTCCAGGTGATGGCTTACCAGGTCGGCATTCAGCAATTTTTCGAAGGTGATGTTTTCATGCCACAGGTGGTGACTGGCCCACATCGCCAGGATGATGCCTACATCACCGATCCGGTAAATCGAAAACACTTTATACGCATTTTTAACCGGAAGATACCTTTCGCGGTAAAATGCCACCAGCAGAAAAGAGGTGATTCCAAGGATTTCCCAGCCTATAAAGAGGGTTTCAAGGTTGCCCGAAAAAATAGCAAGGGTATAACCCGAATAGAAAAATAATATGGTATAGAAAAATCTTTTGTATCCTGATTCTCTATGCAGATAGATCCTGCTGTAGGTTGAAACCAAAAATGTCAGCATGGCACCCACCACACTATACACAGCCGTGACTTTATCGTAGTAAAGATCTATGAAAAAATCCATTTCATGACCCTGATATAACGAAAGCTCTTTGAGGTTAATATGGTTAAATCCATGAAAGGCCCATAAAATTAACAGTGTCAGTACGGCGATAAAGTGAAAACCGATCATTGTAAATGCAAATCCGGAAATCAGCTTCTCACGGTCTTTGGGTAGAAAAAGCGACACCAGAAAGGCCATGAAAGGCCATAAAACTATAAACTCTACAAATCTGTCCATTTTAAAATTACTTTACGAAAAATACCGGAAGATTATCTTTCTCGTGACTGAATAAGGTTTCAAGGTTTTCTTTATTTACTGGCTTAAAATCCGGAATGTATGTTTTGAAACCGCCTTCAGAAAAAGTATAAATGGCACGTGTCTCGGGGTGGACCACGGCCAGATGCACCCATTCATTGATAAACCACTCGTACAGTTCCGGCGTAGTCTGTATTGTCTTAAGTACGGTTTCGGGCAGGTGTTCCACGATGATGAGAAGCCGGAGAGGATCATGCACTTCGACCATCTGATTAGGCAATCCCGGCCTCAGGTCGCCATCAATGCCGTTGGCAACGCCGATGAGCCCCATCACATTGTGTGGCAACTTGGTCCCGGCACCCAGCTTGAGATTATCCACCCTGGAAAAATAATACTCCAGATTTATACCACCACAGACGGGAGCCGCCGCCTTTAGGATGTTAAATAGATACTTGCCGTCAGGGTCAATGCTGTAATCATACGAATTCATAAATGCCCTGCGGTCGAGAAACAGATGATCGGTCATTTCCCTTCTTCCTACGATACAAAGGCAATTTGTGGCGTGGTTTAACTCAGGGCGGGGCTCAAAAAGTGACACCGACCGTCTCTTGACACTTTCGTGGAGTTTATTGATGTCAGTGCGGTAGTCGGTGGTGTCAAACCTGCGGGCACGTTCGCGTGCATTTCTCGCCAGGGCCTTGTTAAACACCTGCTTGTTGTTCTCATGAAACCGGCTTTTGGCGAGGTCTGCAAATGTGTCGTCATAAA
>JAKQGD010000392.1 GCA_029573365.1 Bacteroidota bacterium
AAAATCTCTGGAGTAGCTTTTAAAACCTGTACTTAGCCACTTTTTTACTGGCAGGCAGGTATTCTCCTAGTGCGGCGGATCCATACCAGGGTACAAGCTCTACCGTAAATATGCCGGCACTGACAGCCGGGTCTGTATTACAAAGTTGCCGGGCTTCCTCGACGGTAGAGACATTGAAGATAAACAAGCCACGAAATGTATGGTCGTTCCTGCCAAACGGCCCGGCAACAACAAGTTTGTTTTCATCAGCCAGTTTTTTAATATTATCCATATGCCCCCGAAACAATTCGCTGCGATGTGCCTTGTCGGTAATAACAGAGTCTTTGGGTCCCGTTTTCAGGATGACGAGGACGTAGTTTTTCATGCCGTAGTCGTCGGCACCTACTGACGCAGCGAGGGCGGCATCATAGTTGGGATTCAGGTCCTGACTCCATGACCGCAATGGTGAGAAAAAAGCAGCAAGGAGCAGAAATACAACAGGCTTCATTAAATTTTATTTTTTAGTTTGTATAATTGACAGGACGAAAATAATTAATACACCGTTACATAAAATACAAAAGCCCGGATAAATTCCGGGCCGTTGCTGATAAATTATGACTTTTTGTGTGGCGCCTCTAAGTTGTCTTCCTCCTCTTCATCATCATCGCTGATGTCTTTAACGAGGTTGTTGACATCCTTGGTGGCTTTGCGGAGTTTGTCCAGGTCTTTATCTTTTTCTACGGTGGGCTTGGATGTGGAGACAGTCTGTGTGCCTGAAAAGGTAAATCCCTTGATGTCGGTACCAATGTAGATAGTATCACCGGGGCCAAATTTGCCACTGAGCACATTTTTGGCCAGTTCGTTGACGATTTCCTTTTGTATCACCCGGGCCATAGGCCTAGCTCCAAACTGGGGTTCATATCCCAGGTCGGCCAGAAGATTCATCGATGATTCGTCAAACTGTATACCTATTTCCTGTTTGGCCAGGTTTTTAGTCAGTTTTCTGATCATGAGTGCTGCCACCTGTTTGATTTCCTCTTTGGTGAGCGGCAGGAACATGATCTTTTCGTCTATACGGTTGAGAAATTCAGGTCTTAGGTTTTCCTTAAGTGCCTCGAATACTTCGATCTTGGTCGTTTCGAGGATTTCTGCACGGTGCTTGTCTCCGACTGCTTCGAGGTCCTCAAAGTTTTCGAGGATTTTTTCGGCTCCCATGTTGGAGGTCATGATGATGATGGTGTTTTTAAAATTTGCTACACGACCCTTATTGTCAGTGAGTCGGCCGTCGTCCAGTACCTGCAGCAGAATATTGAAGGTATCGGGATGGGCTTTTTCGATCTCATCGAGCAGAATGATGGAATACGGCCTCCTTCGTACGGCTTCTGTCAGCTGCCCCCCCTCATCGTAGCCCACGTATCCGGGAGGAGCACCCACCAGCCTGGAGACAGAGTGTTTTTCCTGGTATTCGCTCATGTCTATCCGTGTGATGGCCGTTTCGTCATCAAAGAGTACTTCTGCCAGAGCCTTGGCAAGTTCCGTCTTTCCTACTCCGGTAGGACCGAGGAAGATAAATGAACCAATGGGTTTTTTTTCGTCCTGCAATCCTGCACGGCTTCTACGCACGGCATCACATACTGCTTCTACTGCTTCCTTCTGGCCTATGAGTCTTTTGCCTATTTCGTCTTCGAGGTGCAAAAGTTTGGTTTTTTCGCTTTGCATCATCTTGGATACAGGGATGCCTGTCCACTTGCTTACAACATCAGCGATGTCATTGGCAGTGACGACTTCATTGGTAAAGCGGCTCTCCTCCGGGAGTTTTTCGAGCTTTTCCTGGGCTACTTTGAGCTCTGCTTCTTTTTGTTTGAGGTCTCCATAGCGGATCTTGGCTACTTTTTCGAAATCACTTTCCCTTTCTGCTTTCTGAGCTTCGTATTCCAGTTGTTCGACCTGCTTTTTGATGTTTTGTATGGTATCTACGATCTCTTTTTCGGATTGCCAGGCTGCTTTAAGGGAGTCCAGTTTTTCTTTAGAATTGGCTATTTGCTCAGTTATGGACTTGAGTTTTTTAGGGTCATTTTCCTTTTTGATAAATTCCCTTTCGATTTCCAGCTGTCTGAGCTTACGATCCAGCTCATCCACATCCTCAGGTACAGAGTCGAGCTCCAGGCGGAGTTTGGCGGCGGCTTCGTCTATGAGGTCTATGGCTTTGTCCGGAAGTTTGCGTTCTGAGATGTACCTGTGCGAAAGTTCTGCCGCTGCTATGAGGGCTTCATCGAGGATGCCTATCTTGTGGTAAACCTCGTATTTTTCCTGGATGCCCCTCAGGATGGAGATGGTATCCTCCACAGATGGCTCGTCAATGGTTACGGTCTGGAACCTTCTGACCAGGGCCTTGTCATTTTCGAAATATTTCTGGTATTCGTCGAGTGTTGTGGCCCCTATGGTCCTAAGTTCGCCGCGGGCCAGTGCAGGCTTGAGTATATTGGCGGCATCCATGGCTCCCTGGCCTCCTCCCGTGCCTATAAGAGTGTGTATTTCGTCGATAAAAAGGATGACCTCGCCATTGGAGGCTATGACCTCGTTTATCAGGGCTTTGAGTCTCTCTTCAAATTCTCCCTTGTACTTGGCACCCGCTACAAGTGCTGCCATGTCCAGGGTAAAAATACGCTTGGACTTCAGATTTTCGGGAACGTCGTGCTTGACAATACGCCAGGCTATGCCCTCTACGATGGCGGTCTTGCCTACGCCCGGATCTCCGAGCAGGATGGGATTGTTTTTCTTCCTGCGGGAAAGTATGTGGAGAATCCTGCGTATCTCCTCGTCGCGGCCTATGATAGGGTCGAGTTTGCCTTCTTCGGCTCTCTCGTTCAGGTCGATGGCGTATTTTTTAAGTGAATTGTACTGCCCCTCGGCATTCTGGTCCGTCACTTTTTTGCCTTTGCGTAGCTCGTTGATGGCTGCCTTGAGCTTGTCAGCCGTGACGCCGTGGTTTTTAAGCAGGGTGGCTGCCGTGTCTGTGCCGCTGACGATGCCCATAAGCATAAGCTCTACGGAAATGTACTCGTCGCCAAAATCTTTGAGCAGTTTTCTGGCTGTGGCCAATGCTTTGTTGGCGTCATTGGTCAAGTACTGTTTGTCGCCTCCTTCCACCTTTGGAAATTTTTCAAGCTCTACATTGAGGTCTCTTTTTAGCATGGGAAGATTGACGCCCATCTTGTTTAGCAGGAATGACGAAAGCTGTTCTTCGGCTTCCATGATGCCCCTGATGAGGTGGATGGTGTCCACTCCTTGTTGTTCCAGGGAGCCAGCAATCTGCTGTGCCTTAAGGATGGCCTCCTGGGCATTGACGGTAAAATTGTCGTATGTCATTGTCGGGATATTTCTCTTTTACTATAATTACTCAAATATAAATCCAAACTTATTTTTATGACAATTTGACAGATGTTATTATTTTTTTTGCCAAAATGGGAAGGAATTTGACTTCGGTTACAATAAGCAAATGGTGTCAAATAATATCCGCAGGTTTAAAAAAATCACTACTCCCGGTCTATGTACTCGAGGATGTCTCCTGGCTGGCAGTCCAATGCTTTACATATGGCTTCCAGTGTGCTGAATCTGATGGCTTTTGCCTTTCCGGTTTTAAGTATTGAAAGGTTGGAAAGGGTGATATCCACTTTTTCTGAAAGCTCATTAAGGGACATTTTCCTTTTTGCCATCATCACATCAAGGTTAACTACAATTGCCATAACTATACTGTTAAATCGTTTTCTTCCTGGATTTGTATACCTTTATCAAAGATCTTTGATATGATATAAACTATTGCTGCCATCATCAGGAAGGCGGCAATGTCTCCCCAGTATTTATGAGCATGACTGACTTCGTATCCCGTGTGGAGAAGTCTTTTGGTATATTGTTGTGCCACGATACTTACTATGGCGATTGCAAATGCTTCGTAGCTGATCTTTTCGATCAATGTGGCAATATCTCTGCTAAAAGGATTGCTCAAATCCAGCTTCATAAAAATCCTGACGACCAGATAAAACAGATACGCCTTCATGATGGCTATGACCACTATAAAGCTCATTACTGCTATAAAATGTGGAAAATGGTTTTGGTACAATTCTGACAAATCAAGCCCTCTGTATAAGTTCTGTGCCACAATAGGCTTGAAATAACTAAAAATAAAATTGAATACAATAGCACCGGCCTCTATGCACAGGCCAACAAAAGCAATCCATGAGACTACCTGCAATACATCAAAAATTAAATCATTTTTCTTTATCATCGGTGTAACAATTTAAATTATGATGCAAAGATAATAAATATTTATTGTTTATCAATAAATATTATATGATTTTAGAAAAATAATTGTTGTGGCAGTCTTTGGTACGGTCCTTAGCCTGTGGTACTTAATACATAGCATGTTTGATTCATGGGCAAGTTTTGATGAACCAATGCTGAAGGAATATTAAAAATGTCCAATTCGTACCACTGCCCCGGCAACTGTCGTCCCTACTTTTGCTGTAAACAATTAAATCATATCAAAATGGAAAGAAGAAATTTTATCAGGTTATCGGCTATGGCAGCAATAGTGCCAAATGTCAAAATGGATTTTGATTTGCAGGACCAGGAGGGTTTTGTAGTCAGAAAGAGAAAGGCCCGAAATGACAAACACCTGCCATTCAGAGGTATTAATATTAATGATCTCAAGGTTTCTGGCAAAGATTCTCAGGGCAATTTTGCTCTTTTTGAATACATAGGTGTAGAAAAAACGGGACCTTCATTTCATGTACACTTTAACCAGGACGAACACTTTTTTGTCATAGAGGGTGAATACAAATTTAGAATGGGCGACGAATATTTTGACTTAAAAGCCGGTGACAGCATCTTTTTGCCCAGAAATATACCACATACCTGGATACAAAAGTCGAAAAAGGGCAGACTGATTTATATGGTGAGTCCGGCAGGGTCTTTTGAAGAATTTTTTGAGGAGGTTGTTAATTTAAAAACACCGCCTTCCAAAGAAATTATAGATGCCCTGCATACAAAACATCAGATGAAAACAGTGGGTCCGCCATTACAGTTGAAGTAAGAGGTTTAAATATAATGATATGATGTATCTTTATATTTTTGTACTATGTTATTACAGGATTTTAAACCTTGTTCTGAGCTGGCGGCATGGATTAGATGCTACAGAGTGGTGCATTTTAATTTTAAGGATGGATTTTTGCCACCGCCTAAGCCTTATACACCCAGACCAGAACAATGTATAGCATTTTATCCACTGACTTCTGAAAACGTAAAATATCCGGATAAAAGCTGCTCTATCAGCAAAGTAAATGTAGCCTTGATAGGGCAGCATTCTAAAGTTACATACAGGGAGGTAGGAAGGGAATTTTTAGTGGTTCAGGTGATATTTCAGCCGGGGGCCTTGTACAGGTTGACCGGCATACCGGCAAGTGAGCTGTTTAATGAATATCTGGAAGCAGATCTTATACTGGGCACTGATGTACACTTAGTCAATGAGCAATTGTACCATGCCAAAAGCTACGAAGAAATGCTCCAAACATTGGATTTGTTTTTTATTCCGGCAACCAAAAAAGTAAAAAGAGACGCATCAAGAGTAGATCCCTTGATACGTATATTTGAATACAACCGGCCTTGTTCGCTGGATGATTTGTCAAAAAAAGCCTTCTACAGTTTTAAGCAGTTTGAACGGCATTTTTATGTAAGAACGGGAGTCACTCCGAGATATTATCAAAGACTGGTGAGGTTTGATCATGCTTTTAGGATGAAAAATATGCCGCATCAAAAATCCTGGAGAGAAATAGCATGGGATTGCCAGTACACCGATTATCAACATCTAGTCAAGGATTACAAAGAGTTTACAGGGTATTCGCCTGTAGAGTTTCATGCACTGGGCTCTCCGGAAGAATCGCTGGGAAT
>JAKQGD010000406.1 GCA_029573365.1 Bacteroidota bacterium
CTTCGATGACTTTGAGCTGTACAGGTGCTACGATGGCCCCTATGTCTATACATTTGTCCAGCGAATTGCCAACGCGGAGGTTTTCCATGCGTGCCCGGATTTTTTTGTACAGCTTTTCGGCTATGCTTTCCTGCACCAGCAGACGGGAACCTGCACAGCACACCTGTCCCTGGTTAAACCAGATGGCATCCACCACACCTTCCACGACACTGTCGAGATCGGCGTCTTCAAAAACAATAAAAGGAGACTTACCACCCAGTTCCAGAGATATTTTTTTACCAGAACCTGCCGTGGCCCGTCTTATTATTTTACCCACTTCTGTCGATCCGGTAAAGGCTATCTTAGAGACGTCAGGATGGTTGACGATGGCAGCCCCTGTCGTGCCGTGGCCCGTAACTATATTGACCACTCCCTCAGGAAGCCCCACCTGCCTGCATATATCGGCAAAAAGCAGGGCGGAAAGAGATGTAAATTCGGCCGGCTTGAGTACGACGGTATTTCCCATGGCCAGAGCCGGGGCTATCTTCCACGCAAGCATCAGGAGAGGAAAGTTCCACGGAATAATCTGGCCTATGACACCAATCTCCTTGTAATCCTTCATCTCGGTGTCCATAAGCTGAGCCCAACCGGCATGGTGATAAAAGTGACGTGCCACGAGCGGTATATCTATGTCACGGGTTTCGCGGATGGGTTTGCCGTTGTCCATGGATTCGATGACGGCAAAATTACGGCTGTGTTTCTGCAGCTGACGGGCGATGGCGTACAGGTACCGGGCCCTGCCATGACCTCCCAGCTCCACCCAGGGTTTGAGTGCCTTTTT
Source organism: Bacteroidota bacterium (assembly GCA_029573365.1). Classification (GTDB taxonomy): domain Bacteria; phylum Bacteroidota; class Bacteroidia; order Chitinophagales; family Saprospiraceae; genus OLB9. Next base: position 821 of record JAKQGD010000406.1, read on the forward strand.
TGCGGCCTTGACGGCATCGTCGACGTCTTTTTCGCTACCTTCGGCTATCTGGGCGAGGTGCTCACGGGTGGCCGGGCTGGTACTTTCGAAATATTCGCCCGACGATGGTTTTGTCCATTTGCCATTAATAAAGTGGCCAAACTTACGCTTGTGGCTTTCGAGAAACTCCACGCTTTCCTTGTTGCTTTCAGGAGCGGGCCCATATTCCATGGTCTGATATATTTCCTTGATGGTCATCTTGTTGTATTGCTAAAAAGAGTTTTTAAAATTAATATCTATGGCCGCAATGATCAGGCCATGGGATGTCTGAACGCTGCAGAATACCTTCCTGTCACGAAGTGTTCGAGCTGTCGCTCAATGTCTCCAAGGAGCGAACTGGCACCAAACCGGAAAAGATCAGGCTGCAGCCAGTCATTGCCCAGTTCTTCCTTCATGATAAAGAGGTAATTGAGGGCATCTTTTGCCTTGGCAATGCCTCCTGCGGGCTTGTAGCCTACTTTATATCCTGTCAGTTCGAGGTATTCTCTGATCATTCTCACCATGACGAGGGTGACCGGCAGAGTGGCGTTGACGCTTTCCTTGCCTGTAGACGTTTTGATAAAGTCTGAGCCTGCCATCATTGCCACCATGCTTGCCTTTGCCACCTTGGTAAGGGTAGGTATTTCGCCGGTAGCCAAGATGGTCTTCATATGAGCTTCTCCGCAGGCTTTGCGGCAAGCAGCCACTTCGTCATACAAGGCTTTCCAGTCAGAATTGAGCACCAGGGCCCGGCTAATGACAATGTCAATTTCGGTAGCACCAGCAGCAACTGATTTTCTGATTTCGGTGAGCTTGTCTTCCAGTTCTATCTGACCTGCAGGAAACCCCGTAGAAACAGCAGCTACAGGGATGCCGGTACCTTTCAGAGCATCGACGGCATAGGGTATAAGGTTGTGATATACACAGACCGCCCCAGTGGTGAGGCCAGATTTTTCCATGCCCATGGCTTCCAGCAGGTCCATCCGCACAGGACTTTTTGCCTTGGCACATAGTCTAAGCACATTGCCCCGTGTGTCATCGCCCGCCAGAGTGGTGAGGTCCATGCACGAGATGGCTTTAAGGAGCCAGGCCGCCTGCCATTGTTTCTTGACAGTACGCCTTGTGGAGATGGTAGCAGCCCTTCTTTCCACTGCACTGCGGTTTATATTGATGCCTTCGATCAGCGATGCGTCAAACGGAATACCCTCATTCCTGAGGTGGTGTGTAGCTGTGTGGCTTTCCATTTTCACCTTCTTGTTCTTGATCATCTGTACAGATTTGTATTTGTCAATTTAATTTTTTATTCAACTCATTACCTTTAAAATCAGGGGCATTTTTTCGGGACAGCTCTCGCTGAAAGTCCATGCCTCCCTGAGGTATTCTTCCGCTTTCGCGAAAAGGGCTGCATCCGCTGCATAAAGGACGGCCAGGGTATCTCCTACCTCAACCCATTCTCCCACTTTTTTGGTCAGGATGATACCCGCACCCAGATCAATGGTACTTTCCTTGGTTTCGCGTCCCGCCCCCAATTTGGCGGAAGCCAGACCAATATCCATGGCTCCCAGATGGGAAATGTATCCCCGCTTGCTGCTTTTGTATTCGTAAACATGGCCTGACAATGCCAGTTTTTGGGGATGCGTCACATAGTCTGCATCGCCACCCTGTATTTTTACAAGCTCACAAAATTTATTGAAGGCAGATCCGTTTTCTATGGATTGCCTGAGAAGGTCTCGGCCTTCTTCCATGGTGTGACAACGTCCGGCCAGGACCAGCATATGTCCCCCCAGCTCGAGACACAGGTTTGTCAGATCTGCCGGGCCGTGGCCTCTGAGGGTATCTATGGCTTCACGCACCTCGAGGGCATTGCCTATGGCATGCCCCAATGGCTCCTCCATGCCTGTGATGACGGCGGTGAGTTGCCTGCCCATACGGCGTGCAGTTGATATCATTATGGCAGCAAGCTTTTCGGCATCGCCTATGGTCTTAATAAAGGCCCCGTCGCCTACCTTAAGGTCTATGACGATGGCATCGGCACCACAAGCCAGTTTTTTGCTCATTACGCTCGAAGCTATCAGCGATATGTTGTCTACTGTGCCCGTCACATCGCGAAGAGCATACAGTTTTTTGTCGGCAGGCACCAGTTTTTCATTCTGGCTGCATATGGCTATACCGTATTTTTTTACCTGCTCTACAAACTCGCGTGCCGTCATTTCTACATCAAAACCGGGTATGGCTTCCAACTTATCCAGGGTGCCCCCTGTATGACCCAGCCCACGTCCCGACATCTTGACCAGAGGTACTCCTGCAGATGCCACAAGTGGTCCCAGCACGAGGGTGGTCTTGTCTCCTACCCCGCCCGTACTGTGCTTATCGACTTTGATGCCCGGTATTTCGCTCAGATCTATGAGGTCACCGGAACGCATCATCGCATCTGTCAATGCCGCTGTCTCCTGGTCATTCATACCCTGAAAAAATATGGCCATCAGCCACGCAGAAACCTGGTAATCAGGTATGGTACCCGCCACAAAGCCACTTATGACCTGCTTTATTTCGCCGTCAGTAAGGACTTCTCCGTCTCTTTTCTTTTTTATAATCTCTACCAAAAATGATAATTTATCTTTGACACAATATTTTAGCACCAGCTCACTCCATCTGTCGCAAAATCTATGCCTAAAAGCACAGCTATGGAGGCAGCAATATCTGCAAAGCAGGATCTTATACCTATGCCCGGCCCCGGTTGTATTCCTTTGCCATGGACCAACACCGGTATGTACTCCCTCGTATGGTCGGTTCCTGCCCAGGTAGGATCATTGCCATGATCGGCCGTAATGATGAGCACATCGTCTTCTCTCATGGCAGACAGCAGGTCAGGAATGGCCGCATCAAACTCCTCGAGACAGGCAGCATAACCCGCAACATCACGCCTGTGACCATAAAGCATATCAAAGTCCACAAGGTTGGTAAAAATAAGACCCCGGCCGTTTTTTCTCATCTCATCGAGAGTGGCTTGAATACCTTCCCGGTTTGTGGATGTCTTTACCGATCTGCTTATACCCTTGCCGGCAAAAATGTC
>JAKQGD010000427.1 GCA_029573365.1 Bacteroidota bacterium
GACATCTATGACCAGTCCAAAGACACCAGCGAGGTATTTATTTTTGAATAACTTCCCTCACATTATCAGAAATCAATATATTTGCTTCCCAAATCACAGCTCACATCAGCTATCAGTTTCCATATAACTATATTTGCGTAGAAGGCAATATCGGAGCAGGCAAGACCACCTTTTGCAACATGCTGCGAGATGAATACAATTGCCGCCTGATCCTCGAAGAGTTTGCCGACAATCCTTTCCTGCCTTTGTTTTACAAGGAACCAGACAGGTTTGCCTTTACCGTGGAGTTGTTTTTTATGACCGAAAGACACAAGCAACTTCAGCGTAACCTGCTCAACCAGGATTTATTCAGGGAATTTACCGTCGCGGACTATGCTTTTGTAAAAACTCTGCTTTTTGCCAGTAAAAATCTGCCCGATGACGAGTTCAGGCTCTTTCAAAAGATGTTTACAGTGTTAAATCAGTCATTTCCCAAACCGGATATACTGGTGTATTTTCACAGATCAGTGGACATACTACTGGAAAACATCAGCAGACGTGGCCGCGAATATGAAAAGTACATCACACCGGAATACCTGACTACAATTCAGCATTCTTATTTTGAATATTTCAGAAACATACTCTCCTACCCCATACTGATTATTGACCTCGACAGGGTGGATTTTGTCAATTACCCTAATCATTACGATCACATCAAGTACCTGATCTCAAAAAGTTATAAGCCCGGAGTACACAGGACCAGCCTTGTGGTGTGACAAGACAGACACCATTATTATTTAATCGTGGGTCTACCTTAGGCGATTGTAAGGACTTGTGACAGTAAAGTTTAGTTTGCCACACTGCTCCTTAGGTGCTGTCAGGTCAGGCTGGAATTTGTACCCCCTGGCTGCCTTCAGGTAGTGCCTAAGTGTAGGCTTATCTTTTATAGTGGTCTCGGCAGGGATAAGCTCCACGTAGGTAACCAGTCCGGCTGGGTTTATGCAAACTTTGGTCACAACCCTGCCACTTGTATTTACTATAGCCCTGGTCGGACTTAAGTCCCTGTATATGATTTTCCTACCAAAAACTCCATCACCGCTGTTGTCCCAGGTCGTTGATTCAGGTAACTCGCCCAACGACATTTTATCCTCATTATCGGACCTGTATACAATACCGTCTTTGTCAATTTCAAACCACAGTCTGCCGCACCGGGTTTCTGTGGTGTTATCATCGGGAGCATATCTATAAGTCATGACAGTATCTATGAACGAACGAATGATATTTTTATCCTTTATGGTACTTTCACCTGGCAAGTAGCGAGCAAACAGTACCGCCCCATCCTTATTGACACAAACCAGGGTAGATACTTTGCCTTTTTGGGCGGTCATCATTTTTGAATCTGGTATCCTGCCTGATATCAATTTTTTGCTAAAAATATTGACCCCTGAACCGTCAAATTCCTTAACATGGGTATAAGTACCCGCATATATGGTATCATTGTAAGTGACCAGCTGGTCATTTAACCCAGGGGAGGATTGGTTTTGATCTACCACTTTTTTATTTGGGTTACAACCCAATGACATGATGCCAATCAATATCATGACAACACCCAAGGCTAAATATATAGTTTTCATAATCAAGTTGTTAGTAAAAGAATTTCAATAATCTACATCTGATATAATTCTTACTTAAATTTATTATTTACTTTGTTGTCAAC
>JAKQGD010000435.1 GCA_029573365.1 Bacteroidota bacterium
CATGACTTTTATATCGCCGGCCTTATGAGAAATACCGAAGGCAACTGGCAATATTCTGTGGTGTATCAGATAGATAAAAATGATGGCTACAACGGCAAACCACTCAGGTGGAAGTATTACAATGACCTTAAAAACGCAGACCAGCAGCCGGCTTTTAACCTCGTACCTACACCCTCAGGATGGAATACCCTGCTCAGTCCCGGCATGTACTTCGTGAGCAATGAGGCCCTCGGAGGCAAAAAATACAATCTGTATTATACTACGTCATCACTGGAAGGTAACCCGTCACTTGTCTCCCTTCAAACCACGGGCCTGCAGACATCACTGGCTCCCCATGGCAGACAATCCGGATCATCCAATTCGCTCAATACCTTTGACAGCCGCATATGGTCAGCCATGTACCTGGACAGTGTCATACATATGGGTAGCCATGTCAATACACCTACCGGTGACGTTGGACTTTTTTATGCAAAGCTGAGGGTCAATAACCTCGCCATGGCTGCTGACGTGATCAGTTTGCCGGGACAGGATCTGGCATATCCCAGTTTTACAGCCTTTGATGAGCATAGCACTTCAAACCAGGTACTTGTCAATTATCTTGTTTCCGGCCCAGGTAAGTTTCCCGGACAGGAACAAAGAATATGCAGGGAAACGAATGGCATTTTTGAATGGAGCGAACCAGCCATCATGAAGGAAGGTGTGGGATACGTCGATTTTCTTTCCGGTACCGAGGAGAGGTGGGGCGATTACACCACATCATGCCGCCGGTTTATACACGGCAGGGTAGAGTCATGGATTACCGGCTGTTTTGGAGAAAACAGAAGTTATGGCACATGGATAGGGCAGTTGCTTTTGCAGAGAGACAGTGTAAGTGCGGCTTTCGCCGAATTTGTAGCCGACAAAACCACCACGGGCAGGGATACTGCTGTGAGATTTACAGATGTGACACCGGTACCCGGTTCAGTTTACAAATGGATGTTCGAGGGTGGACTGCCCGAAGTTTCGACAGATGCCAGCCCTGTAGTCAAGTGGCCACAAAACGGAGCTTATGATGTTACAATGATTGTGACCAATGCCTGGGGCACCGATACTCTGACAAAAACCGGATATATACACATTCAGGATCCCGTGACACCACCGACAGCGGATTTCTTTTATGACAGAGACACGGTATACATAGGAGATACTGTCCGATTTATGCAGATGTGTTCACAAAATACGGTGACCTACAAATGGACATTTCAGCAGGGTAGTCCCGCATCGAGCACCGAAGTAAATCCTGTAGTAAGATACAACAAGGCGGGTTCATACCTGGTCTCACTGACAGCAGCCAACATTGCCGGGACGAACACTAAGACAAAACAAAAGGCTGTCACTGTGCTGCAGAGAACCGCTCCTGTTGCCGGCTTTGTAGCAGACAGGACATCGGTGCTGCCGGGTGATACAGTTCACTTTGTGCAAAATTGTCAGGGAGGCCCCGTCACCTTTGAATGGAAGTTTGAAGGAGGAGAGCCAACCTCAGCCTCTGGGCCTTCGGCATCATCGGTATATAATATTGCAGGTAAATACGATGTACAACTGATTGTTTCCAATGATGCCGGCTTAGATACACTGACTGTAGACGATCTTATAACAGTAGGTACAAGTAGTACATCTGATAACCGGGACGAAGATTTTTTGGTGGCTATATACCCCAACCCTGTAATGGGTGACAGGCTTTTCCTCAATATTGAAACTCATGAATCCAGGATATTAACCATTGACTTATATGATAATACAGGCCGATTGGCAGCAAGGCTGTACGAAGACAAGGTCAAACAAGGAACAAATCTGTTTTCCTTCAGTGTGGCAACACTTAAAACAGGGACCTATCACCTGATGCTTTCGGATACTGGTAAAAAAGTCAAAAGACTTTCATTTGTAAAACACTGAGATCTCTGTTTTCTCAGCGTATTATGGTTATGTCTCCTTTGAACTTTTTAAGTTCGGATTCTCCGTCTATCAGCAGTTCAATCAGGAAAACATATACGCCCGGTTGTATCTCCCTTCCATGGGAGGTGCCATTCCATCCTTCTGCAGGTGAGCCCGCAGGGACATTCTCCGTAAGGAAAAGTAAGTTACCCCATCGGTCATACACAGCCATCTTTTTAACTGTTCCCGTAAAACCTTCGGGCAGTTGCACATAAAATACATCATTGTTGCCATTGCCATCAGGCGAAAAGACATTTGGAATCACCACATCTGCATTTTTCTTTTCCACCGTTATGAATCTTGTGCCTTCACAGTCCTGGCTGTAATTGTACTGAAGAGTATACGTGGTGGTCACTGACGGATTAGCTACGGGATTTGTACAATTGTTGCATGAAAGCGTATTATCAGGGTCCCATACCAGATTATAAAGCACATTAGGAGGGGACACGACATTTAACTGTACTGATCCATCCGGGTTTGGCGTTTGGGTTAGTTCTACGTCAGGCTCATTGGTATCGTCAACATTTACTTGAAGTGAGTCAATGCAGCCTTCCGGCGAAGTGATTCTCACAACATGGCTGCCGGGTAGTAAAAAAGAAGAGTAGGGCAGGTTTTGGTTCTGAGCCACTGTATTTCCATCTACAGTAATCACAAACGGACCGGGCAATGAAGCAAGACCTAAGGTAAACATGGCGTCGCTGCCATCACAGTTGTACACAAGAGTATTGGAAACTTGAAATGATATAAAAGTCAAGCTCACATTGATAGTGGAGTCACAGCCATTGGACGCCGCCCCCGGAAGTGTAAAGATGCCTACTGGATTGTTTTTATCCAGGGTGAGGCCGCCTACCGTCAGGGTAAATTTGTCGTCACACGTTGTGATGTTTTGCTGTCCTGTAGGCTTTGGCAGATAGTTGATGTCAACGTTTATTAAACTGTCACATCCATTGGCAGCAGCCCCAGATAAGAGGACTTGTCCCTGCGGATTCTGCTTGTTGAAAACAGTACCTCCCAAAGTCAGCGTGTAAGCATCATCGCATGTCTCCATCATCAGGTCTGACATGGCAGGCTCCAGGTATGTAATATTAACGTCAACAATACTGTCACATCCGAACACACTTGCATTTACCAGAGTTACCATGCCCTGGGTTCTGTTTTTGTCAAATGTCTGGTTGCCCACAGTAAAACTTGCATTTTCATCGCAGGTGGAGCGGGTAAAGGAGCCTGTGGAGAAGGTATTGAACTTCAGGTCAACGGATACAAGACTGTCGCAACCTGCCTTGTTTTTTAACAGGACCATGCCCAGAGGATTGTTTTTATCAAATGTCTGGTTGCCCACAGTCACAGAAAAATTCTGGTCGCATGTGGTACGGTTGATCTTAGTTTCGGGAGAAGGATTACCAAAAGTGACATTTACCCTTATAAGGCTGTCGCACAAGGCGGGATTGACAGAAGGGAGGATAGTTATGCCTGAGGGTTTTGTCTCGGAATATACATCCGGGCCTATAATCAGAGTCTCACCTTTACAAAGTGCTACGGACACATTTCGCTCCGGCAGTTTTTTAGTCTCAAACGAAACAGTCTGAGTATAGTCAAATCTGCAACTGCCTTCAGACACCTTGACGCTGTCGATGCTAAAAGTAAAACTCTGGTTGAGCGGCGGTTCCGTGAGAGAGAATGGACCAGCTGCTTTAGGGCATATATTCAGCGTGATCTGACTGCCTCCGGTAGTGTTTTCTGTACTTTTATACACCGACCCTGCTCCCGATCTGAGCGATAGATAAACGATGGCTCCATTAGGTATATTATGTGCGATGACAACACTCTGGCAGTCATTTTCACAAATATCTGGGATCTGTGGAATGGTGACTGCAGGTTTTGTCACCGGCCCCAGCGTTAAAATGGCTGTATCTTTGGGGCATGAGGCTCCGTCACCTACGACATAAGTGACCTGCACCGGACCAGGACCCGGATTGGACAAAATACCATTTGCCACAAGGGTTCCATTGATATAGAACAATCCACCTCCTGATGCATTGGATGACAACAACTGAGACAGAATCACGGTCTGGCCCTGGCAATAAAAATCACTTATGTCATTTCCTGCAGTGACGCTGGATACAAGGCTGATATTAATATTGGCTGTATCAGGGGGACAGGGAGCCTGGCTGGTCACAATGTATCTGAAAAGATACTGGCCGGAAGACAGTCCTGTTGTGTTCCACATACTGCCTGTCAGTCCCGGTATGTTGTTTGGATTGAGTATGGTACCGCCCAGCGAAGTGGTTGTCAGAAGATCATTAAGGTCCACAGAGGAACCGAGGCATAAAGAAGAAACGACGTCACTCCCTGCGGTATTAAACTGACTAATGTTTGCTGTGATGTTGGCCGTGTCAGCCGGACAAAGATCAGCAGGAATGATATATGTAAAGTTGTAACTGCCTGACATAAGTGAAGACAAATCCACATCTGCAAGATTTGATAGGTCGATGCCTGCTCCCGATGGTTGTGTCCACGTCCCT
>JAKQGD010000439.1 GCA_029573365.1 Bacteroidota bacterium
CATCTCCTGTAATGCCGACCCAGGAGAGAGTGAATGAATTGTTTGGAAAGGTGACCTGTAACCCTGGCACAATATGTGTTATGGTATGACATAAAATTTTATGTGAAAAAAATATTTGCACAAACCGAAGAGAGTTCTATCTTTGCGTCGCTTTTGTAAAAAGGCATTTGAAATAAGGGAGATTAGCTCAGCTGGTTCAGAGCACCTCGTTTACACCGAGGGGGTCGGGGGTTCGAATCCCTCATCTCCCACCAAAACAAAAAAGGGGGCAGATTTATCTGCTCCCTTTTTTGTTTGTATGCAAAATAACAAATTCAGATCTCAATTTTAAGGAAGGGTAGTTTGCACACCGAAGCCTCCAGTAACTTGGATCCTGCCTGTATCCAGATAGTTGACCCAGGTTTGCTGTATGAAACCGGAACATAGCCTGAGCCTATAGGGATGTCAAGTGACGGTGACTGAGTGCCGGAAGTGACCTCTCCTATGACATTTGCTTCCTGGTCACAAATGGAGTATCCATGTCTCGGTACCCTGCGGTCTTTCATTGTAAAACCGACCAGTTTGCGTGTGAGTCCCTTTTCCTTTTGGGTTGTAAGTATGTTTTTCCCGATAAAATCGGATGGCTTGGTAAGTTTGGTAATCCAGCCCAGGCCGGCCTCAAGAGGGGATGTCGTGTCTCCTATGTCATTGCCATACAGGCAATATCCCATTTCCAGCCTGAGGGTATCCCGAGCTCCCAGCCCGCAAGGTTTGATGCCGTACTCCGCACCTGCTTCAATAATGGCCTGCCACAGCTTTTCTGTGTGCTCGTTGGCAACATAAAGTTCAAATCCGCCGCTGCCTGTGTATCCGGTGGCGGAGATCAGAACATTGTCCACACCGGCAAGACGCCCCTTTATAAAAGTATAATACCCCACCGAACTGAGGTCCAGATCTGTCAGCTTTTGCAATGTCAAAGATGCCTTCGGGCCCTGAACCGCCAGCAATCCTGTCCTTTCGGAAATGTCAGACATCCTGACTTCAAAAGTATTGTGGGCCTGTATCCAGTTCCAGTCTTTTTCGATGTTTGATGCATTGACGACAAGCATAAATGCCTGCTCGCCTTCGTTGCACATGTCTTCGTGTAGGCGATAGACCAGCAGGTCATCCACTATGCCTCCCGAGTCATTGGGCAGGCAGCTGTACTGGGCCTCACCGGGTACAAGCTGCGAAGCGTCATTGCTCGTGACTTTTTGTACAAGGTCCAGAGCCTGACGTCCTTTTACTATAAACTCACCCATATGTGATACATCAAAAATACCGACTCCATTGCGTACAGCAAGATGCTCCTCAGTGATCGAACTGTACTGAATGGGCATGTTGTATCCGGCAAAATCAGCCATTTTGGCCCCTAAGGACTGGTGGATATGTGTTATTGGCGTTGACTTCATTTTACAAGGGTTTAATATATGTGGTTAGCAGGTCAAAGATAATAAAACCCCATCGTTTATTCAAAAACACGACAAAATGACGCAATAATTTTTAATACATGACAAAATGGCGTAAAATACTTACAAAATCAAGTCAATTTAACATATAAAATGGGTTGGAATACGCTTTGTTATAGGATAGGTGTATCAATAAATAACATAATAAATCAAGAAATATGGTAAACACAGTTTTCAAACCTATGGTCAGGGTTCATAGAAGCCCAAATCATTTGCACAGCAATGGAGTAAGTCATCACCATGTGGCAGTCAATATCCTGGAAAAAAAAGATCGGTTCATCATCGAACTGGCGGTACCGGGATTTGAGAAAGAGGAGATAACCATTACCCTGGACCAAAACAGGCTGGTAGTCAAAGGACAGAAAAAGGAGCAGACAAGTGACAATTACCTCAGGAAGGAATGGAAGATGTCAACATTTGAAAAGTCCTTTAACCTGGGTGAGAATGTAGCTGGTGATAAATCCGAAGCCCTGACACAAAATGGTGTCCTCAGCATCATTGTACCTAAGGTCGAAAAGCAGGCCCCCGTTTCAGTCAAAGTCAATTAATGAAAACCATTATTGTTAACCTAATAAATTTTGTAAAATGAGTATAGTAAAATTCAATCCGTTTTTTCCGGGAAAGGTCCTGGGCAACATGATCGAAGATGTTTTTAACAGGGGCATTTCAGACATCGTTGGTTCTGACTTTGCAGTCAATGTACCATCTGTCAACATCTCCGAAAATCCGGACAGTTTTGTGATGGAACTGGCTGCTCCGGGTCTGGACAAAGGCGATTTTAATATCTCCCTTGACCACAATAAGCTGACAGTATCTGTTGAGAAAAAATCCGAAAAAGAAGCAGGAGAAGAAGGCAAATGGACAAGAAAGGAATTTAACTATTCCAGTTTTAAGCGTACGTTTACCCTGACAGAGGATGTGCAGGCTGATAGAATAGCGGCTTCATATGACAAAGGCATACTAACGCTTACCTTGCCCAAAAAGGAGGAAGCCAGACCAAAACCTGCAAAGACCATCGAAATAAAATAAAGGCAGATAGTTTTTCATAGTTAGTTTTGAGGAGCAGGGGGCATGTAGTCATACTTCATGTCCCCTGTTTTAATTTATGGAATAACCCCAAAAAGAAAAGCCCGAACCATAGGCACGGGCTTTTCAGTAATAATGGGTTCGCCATTGGTGCCGAAGGCGGGACTTGAACCCGCACGACTCGCGTCACACGCCTCTGAAACGTGCGTGTCTACCAATTTCACCACTTCGGCAGACGTGCGGTGCAAAAGTAAGAATTAAATCTTTGCCAGAAAATGTTTGGCACGATTTATGAATTTTTTTAAGAGAAGTATTGACATTTGCCAAAACAAAGTTATCTTTGCAAAATATATTTCACTAATTCATTAACATCAATCAATTTAAGCAGCGTATAAGTCCAGATATCTACACTTGAAATAAGGAGATTTATTAACCCATAAATTATCGTGTAGGTATGCAGCTTAAGATGTTAAACGACCAGGAACTTATTACCCTTTATTTAGATGGCAACCAGGCAGCGTTTGAAACCTTGCTTTTAAGGCATAAGGATAAGATTTTTACTTCAATCTATCTTTTTGTGAAAGATACAGAGCTTGCCGAGGACATTTTCCAGGAAGTGTTTATTAAGATCATTGACACCCTTCGCAAGGAGAAATACAACAACGAAGGCAAGTTTGTGCAGTGGGCTCTGAGGATAGCCTATAATCTGTGTGTTGACCACTTCAGGAAATCAAAAAAGATGTCTATAGTCCCCTCAACAGATACCTTCGATGTTTTTAACGTACTGGAATGCAGGGAAGATCATATGGAGAGCCACATCATCAAAAGCCAGATCCATGGCAAACTGAGAAGCCTCGTGGACCGGTTACCGGAAGAGCAGCGTGAAGTGGTGATTCTCAGGCATTATGCCGATCTGAGTTTTAAGGAAATATCTCAGATAACAAGGGTTAGCATCAACACATCGCTGGGCCGCATGAGATATGCCCTTATCAATCTAAGAAAAATGGTAGACCAGGAAGAGCTTGTTATGTAGACTGTTCTTAAGCCTGGATGAAAGAATTTTACCGAGATTTAATTTATATTTTGTTTGTCAAATCAGGAGAGGTGAACATTTGGTTGTTCACCTCTCTTTTTTTGATTGGTTTTTATTGATGACCTATCATTGTTGAAGGTTAAAGAAAATCAGTTGCCGTCTTTGACCATCATAGGGTGACCGGTAATGTTGACAGACATGGTCTCCGGATGACTGCAGGTAAATGTTTTTGTAACGTTGAGAGAAGAGTTGTTTCCTTCCTCACCATACCAACGGGCAGTTTCTAATGCATATTTGTCACCATGCACTACTGCACCGTTTTTTACCTGAATATCCATGTTTTTACCTTCGCCGGAGAGATTTAACTCCACATTGCCATCAAGATAAATGTCCATGTTGGCAATCTTGCCGTTAAAGTCCAAAGCAGGATTATCAGCAAGGTCACTTGACGCTATCAGCTTAAGAGACTCCTGGATAAAACCTTCGATGCTGGTCTCTCTGACATTATCCAGGTGTACGAGTTCGAGGGACGGTGTGGTAACGTATATGACGGCACGGGCATCACCTGTAGAAAAAGCCTCAATGGTGAGTGTTCCGTCCAGGTTATTATATTCTATGTCCTCGACTTCTTCTTTATCACCCTTGATGGATACATCCTGTTTATCGCCCTTTTTGATTATGACCTTGTAAGCATTGTCGATAATGAGTCGTGAATATTTACCTGCATTGATGTTTTTTAGGTGGTTTTTAAGGTTGTCCCATTTTTCTGAGTAAGCACCTTCGCTTGTTATGGTCCATTTAAGACCATCACCGGCAGCAGAAATTTTTTCCCAGTCGAGGAGAGATGAAGTATTCAATCTTTCTTTTACGCTGTTTTCTATTTCGACATTCTTGCCTTCGGGTATGAGGATGGTATACTCGAGTTGTTGAGCCCTGAATTTCCCGCTTTTAGGTATAGTCATGTATTTGGATATACTGATGACATTGTCCTTGACAGTGATGTCGTTACTTATGCCGGTAGAATTTGCAAGGGCGTCTTCCTGTGATTCACCCCTTGACGAGGTGTGCCTTTTGATATGTACGAGGCCATCATCAGATTTATCTATTCGTACATTTACGTCCCGAAGGGCCCATTTTTCGCCTCTTTCGACAAGAAAGTTGTCAATCTGCAAGCCAAAGGCATGATTAAAATCTTCCTCGGGCATCGTTATACGGATATCCGACGCACTAATATTGTAATCGGTGGTCGTATCGGTATGTGTCCAGTGGCTAAATTCTCTGGCTGTTTTCATGCCTACAAAGAGAGTGGTAAAAAGTGACAGAAACCAAACAGTCCATAGTCCCATACCTACTTTTTTATTGATTCTGTATCTAAATGCCATCCTGGTCAGCAGCAGGATGATGCCTATTATGGGAAGTCCCAGGGTAAAAAAAAGTGAGCCAAAGCCAAGGTAACTTAGAATCCCTGATTTAGGCCCTATGGCCATAATTAGGGGAGAAGCAACTGAAAGGCCCACAAATGAAGCTGCCCAGGCAATACCCAGGGCAGCAAGCAGCAATACTGCTACAATTACAAACAAGGGTTTGAACACATTGCGGACTAGGGAAAACAGTCCCGAGGCCATAAAGCCTAAGGCATTGATTCCTTCAGAGAGTATATTGCGGGCTTTGAAACCTGAGGTTTTGTCATTACTTTTTTTTTTACCTCCCAGATCGCTGCTCCACTCGTTTATTTTATCACCAAGATCATTTAGCTCTTCCTCTACAACTTTGGCAATATTGTGTATAGTTGCAGGCTCACCTCTCATGGCCAGCTTGTCTCCGGCAGTGGCAGCCTCAGGCACAAGAAACCAGCACACCAGGTAAAGGAGAAAAATGAATCCTCCTGAAAACAGAGCAGTAAGTACAAATATTATCCTGAGCCACAGCGGATCTTCTATTCCAAAGTATGCGGCTATGCCAGAGCAGACACCTCCCAGCTTCTTGTCGTCAGGGTCACGGAACAGACGTTTGCCAGTGCCTACACGACTGCTTGTTTTACCGGTCCTGGCCGAATGACTGCTTTCTGTCATGGGTTCAGCACCAAAATCTTCGGGTTTGCCCATAATCATGATGACCTCATCAATTTCTTTCATGGTGATAATGGCACGTCCCTTTAGGTGTTCCTGGAAAAGCTCAGCCATCCTGGCCTCGATATCATAAAGTATCTCATCACAACCCTCAGAAGCCGAAAAATGCCTCCTTATGGTATCAAGGTAATTCTGTATATATTCAAAGGCGTCCTCGTCAATGGCAAAAGGGTATCCGCCTAGATTGATGTTAAATGTCTTGTTCATTTCCTGTTTGTTTTAGAATTGTTTTGTGATTGGTTTACAGCGTGGTTTAGTTCGTCCCAGGTGTCCCGGAGCTCAGCGAGAAACTCTACTCCCTGGGTGGTGATGGTGTAATATTTGCGTGGAGGCCCTGATTTGGACTCTTTCCAGGTATAGTCCAGAAGAGATGCGTCTTTCAACCTGTTGAGCAGAGGATAAAGCGTACCCTCTACCACGATCAACTTCGATTCTTTAAGCTTGCCGATGATGTCGGTAGGATAGGCCTCCTCTTTTGATATGATCGAAAGAACACAAAGCTCGAGGACACCTTTACGCATCTGTGCCTTTGTGTTTTCAATTTTCAGTTCCATGTATATGTTTTATGTCTGTTATCAATCAATGACAACACAAAGATATGACAAAACAAAGTACCATGCAATACATAGTACCTTCTATAGGCTGGTACTATATACAAACGACCTGATTTTTCCGACAAACGACATTTTTTTAGACCTTTTAAAAAAGGACATCATAAGGCCCGTGCAGGAAATTTATTTATTGTTTTTGAGCTCCATCTCATAGGCTACCCTGCCCAGTCTGGCCAGAAAAGGAAGTCCAATCTGCTCGTATTCGTACCTGCCATCGTTGTATATCTTATTGCGGTTGACGCTGATGACGGCTGTCAGAAAGAATCCTATGCCTTTGGCCTTGTTTTCTATGTAGGCACAGTCTATCAGATAGCCGTAAGCTGTTCCTACCTTGTTGTATATTTTAATGTCTTCGGGTATGGTCGCTTTTTTGTCACCAAACATAAAAAACTTGACATAGCTGTCATAGTAGACCGGATTGTTGCTGTAAAACGGGTACTCCCTTGGCAGAGCAGACATGGACTTTTTAAGGAAACCATAATCGTCTTCGGTAAGGTCAAATCTTTGGTCCGTGGGGAAAAATTCAGGAAATATTATCCTTTGTAAAGTACCTTCAAGATCCTGTAGACTATAGAAGTTTTTGCCGCTGAAATCAAATGGATCACTGATCAGGCTGTCATTTGCATTGATGTACCCTATGCCTTTTATTGCGTCTTTTACCTGGTGCTTCCATTCCCGGGTCGCATATTGCTCAGGTTTGTCATAAATCACCTTTTTATCCCTGAAAAACCTGATGTTGTTGGTATACCTGTTGTCCTCAGGAGTGAGGCCGATTCTTTCGAGGCGGTGGTTGATGACCGAATTTGTAAAGGCACCTATATCCAGCATCGATTGATTGATATAATCCTGGCCCAGAAATTCATACAGTCGGTTGTAAGCGTCATTGTCGCTTACCGCAAAGATTTTTTCGATATATCGGCCTATGTTTGGCTTTTTGCTTGCCGTGGTGGTATCTGTAAAAGCAGGCAACTGGTTGGGTCTGAGGGCAGCAGTCAGCATGTCATCATCCCGGCTGATTTCTACTTTTTCTTTTTTCAGTTGATTAAGTTTCTGAAGGGCCAGGACGGCCACAGGTAGTTTGACGGTGCTCGCAGGGTAGAAGTATTTTTGAGGATAGGTATTGTAAGCGGATGATACAAACTTTTTATTTTTATGGTCCACCTTTGTATAGATGATCTGTACCTCGTGCTCAGGGTCGTCGGCTATTTTCTTCAGGAATTCGTCCTTGAGAATGTGGGACGTCAGGACATTTTTATGGCTTGTGCATGATGCCAGAAACATAACGGGCAGCAATAAGAGGATGAGGTCACGCATAGTTGATTACAAATGGATTATATTAAATTCTATAAAGATGGCAAAGACAATGATTGCCACGAGTAATCTGTATGACCACACATTAATATCAGGAATACGGGATCCGTAGAGTGCAGTGAGATAGCCGCCGGCCGACTGCCCTGCAGCCATGATCAGCCCGGTGCTCCAGTCCACCATTCCTTTCCAGGCAAAGATACAAAGTACAAAGCCTGTATAAATCATTATTACTATGGTCTTCAGGACATTGGCCTCCATTAGTGTATATTTGCTTATAAGCACAGCTACAGCCAGAATAAACAAGCCCACGCCCATTTGTATAAAACCGCCATAAAAACCCAAAGCCAGAAAAACAGGGATTTTAACCCACTGTGAAATGGGTACTTTTTCTTCGGAGGAGTGGAGCCACCTTTCGGGCTTGACCAGAATGATGATAAGCATCAGAATCATCAGGTATTTAAACACAAACAAAAACTGGTCATCGGATACTTTGGTCGCAGTATACACTCCTGCCAGGGCTCCTGCCAGCGTCGTGATGATGATGTTTCCTGACTTGCGGAGGTCAAGCAGTCTGTTTTTGGCAAATCCTGTCCCCGAAGCTACGCTTTGCATGAATATACCCACCCGGTTTGTACCATTGGCCAGGTTTCCGGGCAAACCCAGTACGCTGGTCAGAATACTGAGCGTAATTACCGAGCCGTTGCCGGCAAAGGTATTAATGGCACCTGCCAGAAAACTTCCTGCCAGAGCTATCGTAATTTCCCAGATTCCGTGTTCTGTCATTTAGGGCCGGTATTTTCCTGGCAAAGCTCTACGAGTACACCATGGGTACCTTTGGGATGCACAAAACACACCAGCTTATTGTCCGCACCGGGCTTAGGTGTGTCATTTAGAAGGGTAAATCCCTGGTCTTTCAGCCTTTCCATTTCTGCAATGATGTCATCCACGGCAAAAGCTATGTGATGTATGCCTTCTCCTTTTTTTTCAAGGAATTTGTATATGGCACTTGATTCGGCTGTGGCCCCCAGCAATTCGATTTTGTTGGGCCCTGACCTGAAAAAAGATGTCATCACTTTTTCGGTTTCCACCTCTTCACGTTTGTATGAAGAGCTGCCCAGCAGTTTTTCATACAGTTTTTCCGCTTCGTCCATGTTTTTGACTGCTATGCCTATGTGCTCTATCTTGTGCATGAAGGGAAAAATTTAGTATTTGCAAAAATAAATTTTATTTAGCCTTTAAACAAAAAACCCGGCATTAAGGACCGGGTTTTTATTGTAAATCTTGATTTGCGAAAAGCAATACTTAATTCCGTATCATTGTGACGTCACCTTTGACCTTCTTTTCAAAACCATTGATGGTATATTTGGCTACCCACACATAGGTATCTCCCTGAGCTTTCTTTTCGCCTATATTGCCATCCCATTCTTTAAGGATATCGTTGGATTCGAAGACTTGCTGGCCCCAGCGGTTAAAGACATAAAACTCATAATCTCTAATCTGGCTGATGCAATACTCCGCCCTATTGATAGGCCCGAAGGTACGATTGAGGTAGAGCACTTTATCTACATCCAGGGTATCTCCTGGCAAGGGAGCCATGCCGACTCCGTCCGGGAAAAATACATGGGCATATCGCAATGGCTCTGGTGTGAGCTCCTTCTCTCCGATATCAACAGATGCAGAGGCTGTGTTATCACATAGATCTGTCACTGTCACGGAGTATTTACCGGCATCTGAGATGATGACAAAAGGTGTGTTTTGGCCACCTGACCATATGTACTTAAGGCTGCCTGATTTATCAGCTATGGCATTGAGCCTGATTCCTCCGGTGGTACATAATGCTGACTTGTCTACTTCTATATTTACGCCGGTTATTCCGGTTCCTTTTTTCTCAAATGTCCTGGTGCCTGTGGCTGTATTTCCGCATCCGTCAGTGACCGTCACTGTATAGGTAAGCGTATTGGCGTCATTGATACTTATGGCCTGTGTGGTTGCTCCGGTATTCCACTGATATCTTTCGAGTCCCAAGGCACTTTCTGTTGAGTTGCCTTTTGCCGAAAGTGTGCCGGTCACGAATCCGGACAAACAACTGAAAGCCGCGTCTCCCGACAGAGTGACGTTGGAAATTTTTTGTGGAAACGATGGCACTGTGATTTCTCCCGTGGCTTGTTCGTCACAGCCATCGACAAGTGTGACCTTATAGACACCCGGTGTGCCGATCTCTATACTGTTTACATCTTTTTCACCAGTACTCCATGTGATAGATTTTACTTGCGGATGGCCGGGATTATAACCTATAAAGAGGGTCTGTTTGCCGTTGGTGCAAAAATTGCCAAGCCTCAGTCCCATCTGGATCTGGGGTTTGCTGTATCGTGTAATCTCTGATGTGTCGCACAGCATAAAACATACCTGGTCATTTACAGTGACTGTAACCGAATATTTTCCTTCCTCAAAAACACGGAGCGTATCTTTGTCAGGGCCTTCGAGGCCGGTGCTCCATTTGTAGTATATGGCTCCCTTGGTAGGCACCCTGAAGGTCCAGTCGATGGGCTCTTCCGGGCAGAAAGGTCTCACTTCAAGGGTTACGATAGGTACATCGTACAAATAAGCTTCTCCTTTGTAGTCAACCGGATCAGAAACTGTGGTTTTGCTTACTTCGTCCCAAATCAGTGTGTCTGCTGTATAGCTGTTGTTAAACAGGATGGTGCCGGTGATATTTTCTTCGCAGGTGGTCTTGCCATCACTGTCCAGCTTTATAAATGATGGTTTGATTCTGTTGGTTTCGACTACGCTGGTGATAAATGCACTGCCTCCGTCTTTGGTGCCAAATAGATTTCCTGTGAAATCAAGGGTGCCACCTACCCTTGGATATTTTTTTTGTTATATGATGGTACCGTTTTTACGAATCTTCATGGCAAAATTGTAGGCTTCCTGCAGGCCTTCATCAAAATTGACTCCGGCTACAATGATGTT
>JAKQGD010000375.1 GCA_029573365.1 Bacteroidota bacterium
GGAATATCCATGAGCAAGGTGCTCTATCGGTTGTCCTATTCGGGTCTGAAGGCCGGTGTGGTATTCTGCAAGCAGATCTATGTGTCTAAGCAGCGAACCTCCTCCTGTCAGTACCATACCTGCTATGAGCTTATTGTCGTAGCTGGACCTCCTGATTTCCCACAGCACATAGTCAAAGATTTCCTCTACCCTGGCCTGAATGATGCGGGCCAGATTTTTTTCGGAAATTTCCTTATGGTCGCGTCCCTTGAATCCCGGTACAGTGATGATCCTGTTGTCCACTATCTCGTCGGCCATGGCGGAGCCAAACTTGGTCTTCAACTTTTCGGCCTGATCGTTCATCACAGTGCAGCCTTCCCTGATGTCCCTGGTGATGACGTTGCCACCAAAAGGTATCACACACGTGTGTCTGATAATGCCATCCTTAAAGATGGTAATGTCAGTGGTACCGCCGCCAATGTCCACCAGTGCGACACCGGCTTCCTTTTCCTGTTCTGTAAGTACTGAGGCAGCAGATGCTATGGGCTCCAGGGTGACGTCAGCCACCTCCAGACCTGCTTTTTCCACACATCTGAGGATATTGCGGCTGGCGGATATCTGACCTGTAATGATATGAAAATTGGCCTCGAGTCTCACACCTGACATACCTATAGGGTCAAAGATGTCCCTTTCGTCATCAACGGTGTATTCCTGTGGCACCACATGGAGGATCTTGTCGCCGGGGGGGAGCACCAGCTTGTACATATCCTTGATGAGTTTATCTATATCATCCTGGCTGATTTCGGTATGTGATTCATGCCTTACCAGCAGACCATGGTGGTGAAGGCTCTTGATATGCTGCCCGGCAATGCCTACATGCACAATTCTGAATTTGCAGTTTGCATTTCTCTCAGCAATGTCTACAGCTTCCCTGATGGCCTTTACCGTCTTGTCGATGTTAGAGACCACACCACGTGACACACCTTCGGACCTGACTACGCCCATGCCTATGATCTCGAGTTTACCGTACTCGTTGAGATGACCGGCGATGGCACACACCTTGGTGGTTCCTATGTCCAGGGCTACTGCCGTGTTTTTTAATTTAACCTGATCGTTCATAGCACAAATTATTTAATGATGAATACTTGCTTTATTGTCTGTTTTTGAATTTATGGCCACCTGCAATGAATCTTTCATCACAGGTTTTACTTTTTCTGCCAGTTCGGGGTGGGCCAGCATCCCCGAAACCTGGTTGGCATATTTTAGATTGAGTGTTTTGTATCTGCTCCATCCGAGTTTTGGCATGCCGTCTCTGTAAAATATCTTTAGCTTGTCAAACTTACTTTCAATGTCCCTGGAGTCGCCAAAAATGAGCCGCTCCCTTCCCACTTTTGGTATCAGCACGATGTCACCCACACTGTCCTGTTCTACCACGGCCTGCTCTATCAGTGCTGCCAGAAACTCGTCGTTGGCAACATAATTCAGGATGTCAAACACCTCCCTCATCTTTGATTTAGCTCCTGGTTTTAATGATGCCGTACTGAAAGTATCCCTGAGACCTGTCACCACGGGAACCCTCGCCGCACTGCCCGCAGTCACGGGAACCTTCCTGGCATTGGCATCAAGATAATAATCCGGGCCTGCCTCACTGACCACCCTCATTACCGGTTTTTTCTGGATGATGCGGGCTACCAGGCGGCTTTTTGCATCTATGTAAAGGTCTGCCCTTTCGATCCTCTTATCCTTGTTGAGTCTGGATTCCAGTACCCTTAGATTTAGTGTCCTGACCGATGCTTTAGTTATGGTCTTACCTGAGGCGAGCTCGAGAATCTTTTTTACTTCGTTTTCCGAAATGAGGTGTTCGTCCTCCCTTGCTCCTTCTATATGCACAACCAAAGTCGTTACCCTGGCTGCTGATTTTCTCCGGACAGACAAGAAAAGCAGGCCGAGGATTCCTAGGATGAGAACCAGCCATATCAGGGTGTCCCTGACTCTTTTCATATTTACTTTTCGGTCTGTCATTTATATATTCAACTATACAATTCCTTTATTTTCGGTACAAAAGTGTCTATATCCCCGGCTCCCAAAGTCATCAATACCTCCGGATGCATTTGCTTTAACTCCTCCATCACAGTTGCCTTTGTCACCAGTTTTACATTGGGATTTTTCATCCTTCGATAGATAATCTCAGATGTAACACCCTCCATAGGAAGCTCCCGTGCCGGATAAATATCCATCAGCAGGATCACATCCAACTTGTCGAGTTCTTCTGCAAATCCATCAGCAAAGTCATGGGTCCTGCTGTACAGGTGAGGCTGGAATATTCCCGTAATTTTTTTATCCGGATACAAGATTCTTGCTGCGTCTATGGCAACTTTGAGTTCACCGGGATGGTGTGCATAATCATCAATATACACCAGATCGGGCCTGTCTATTATTTTTTCAAATCTACGT
>JAKQGD010000450.1 GCA_029573365.1 Bacteroidota bacterium
TACATAATCCGCCATTGTCATCCTGTCAGGGCGATGGTTCCCTCGACATAGTATTGGATAAAACCTACACCATAAACCCCAATACACAAATTTATAATTATACCAACATCATATTTAAAGATACTACAATAGCGGCGTATCAGGCCGATCCGGACTTAAGGACATTTATGCCGGGTACATACACCATATGCCCTGTTCAGGTAAACAAATCTTCTACGGGATTGCTTCCTGCCATTGGAACCGTTTCCAGTGTTCAGGCCCTGAATGAATTTTATTTTCAAACAGGTGCATGTGCCGGCATCAAAGACAGTTGCATGACCGTGACCATCCTGCCATTAAAAACCCCGACAAATCTTTTGAAGTATATATGCAGCGGCGAAAGTTTTTCCATCAATGATACACTTTACAGCACAGAAGCATTGCATACGGTAGTCTTTGAAACCGGCTTGTGCGATTCCATAGTCAACCTGGATCTCAGGATTTATGATTTTGGTGCCACGATCAAGGCAGACAAGGATTCTATAAGCTGTTCAAACAATACCATTGCCCTTCAGGCGGTTATTACAGGAGATGCCCCCACAAATCTTACTTATGCCTGGACCACTGCTGACGGCATAATAGATGGAAATCCGGGCGATTTTATTATTGATGCAAGAAAAGCAGGTACCTACACGCTCGTTTCCAGTGCCGTATTTGCCAATGCCACTTGCACTCAGACCGTCCAAAAAACTATTTTTCTGGATGAGACATTTCCCCGTATAGAGCTGTCAGCTGACACCATCACCTGTACCAAGGACACAATTACTGTAGGAATGGATGTGTCATTGCCTGTGGGCAGCTTTGCATGGGTGGCAGACAATGCTCAACCCTTTGAGACTCTTCCTTCGGGAGATATCCGGGTCTGGCTTCCGGGCAAATATACAGTATCGCTGACAAGCACCAACGGTTGTACCGGTTCGGATTCGATCGTCGTGGTTGAGGATAAATTTTTACCTGTTCCCACTTTTTCATCAGGAAAAATTACCTGTGACATAGATTCTGTACAGATAACTACAACAGTTACCGGCCCGGGCCCTTATCAATATCAATGGACCGGAACGGAACCTCAGTATTCAGACCGGAAGGACCCTTTTGTAAAGAATAGCGGTACCTATACACTCAGTCTTACAAACCTTCAAAATGGTTGTACCGGCATTTTTAACCATGAGGTAAGCGAAGACAAGCAGGCACCGTCCATATTGTCGTTGACCGCTGATACCATCAACTGTGCCCAGGTAGTATCTACGCCGGAATTAACATCAGACCACCCAATCCGGAAATACAGATGGCAGGGGCCTCTCATCGGCTCAGCTTCGCCCACACCTTCTTTTTCCAGGGAGGGTACTTATTCTGTAACGATTACCTCAGATGCAAACGGCTGTGAGTCCTCTGCAACTTTTGAGATAGTCAAAGACACAATCGTACCAGAGGTTATGTTGTTTACAGATTCGCTCACCTGCCTCAGGGATACGGCTTCGCTATGGTTTTCTTCTCCTGTACCATTGAAATCGTTGACGTGGTCCGGTCCGGGATACAACTCATCAAATCCTATAGCCCTTGTAACCCTGCAGGGCAAATATACCTTTACCTTTACGGCACAAAACGGTTGCATGGGCATGTCGGAAATCGATGTACGCAAATCGGTGGAGATACCAGATGCTATATTCAGTGTCGATTCTTTCAACTGCAGTATGGACACACTTACCATCAATCTGGTTTCGGCGGCAGGCTCTTACACTTACCAATGGTCAGGTCCATCACTTTTGCAATCCCAAGTCGCAGAGCCGCAAATAACATCACCGGGAGACTACAATGTCACTGTGACGGACCCGGCAACAGGATGCGATGATATTGTGAATGTAGGTGTTACAGATTTTAGAATTTTACCGGATCCAAAGTTTACCTTTGACACCCTTGATTGCAATAAAGACAGTATCCAGGTTGTCCTGGCTGATGACAATTACAAAACGGTGCAGTATACCGGACCCGGTTTTATGTCAGATCAGTTGTCTCCCTTTATTTATGGGACTGGTACCTACAATTATTACATAGAAAACGTACACCATTGTGTGACTGAGGGTTCCTTTGACATAATAAGAAACGATACCCTGCCTGTCATTTCTGCCTTTGCTGATGATTTCAAATGTTTTCAGGATTCTGTGGTATTGACAGGAACGTCCACGATACCCGGAACTGCATATCTTTGGAAAGGCCCCGGATCACTAAGCTTGGCAGGTCAGGGAGTTAAGACTTCCCTGGCCGGTGAATATACTGTGACGGGCACCTCTCCCAATGGATGCAAATCCGACTTTACTTTTACCATTGGTTATGATACCATCAGGCCGGTGATTGATATTTTGCCTTCAGAAACACTTACATGCTTACGATCTGAGGTTAATCTTACAGCCAATGCAGGGCCGACCGGTACGACAGTATTGTGGCTATCAGTAAATCAACCAGGCAACACACTAACTGTGACCCTTCCCGGTACTTACATAGCTGAGGCTACAGGACCGAATCAGTGTATAGCCAGAGACAGTATCACTGTAATCGAAGACCGTAATCTGCCAGTATTTGATGTGACATCAACGGTCATCAATTGCGAAGACCAGTTGAGTCAGATAGTAGTAACCCCCGAGGCACCCGTCACCATTTCCTGGGACAATGCAGGCAATCCGGCCGTTTTACCTCAGGGACAACTTTCTCAGTCGACATCTTTTGGTGGGGTGTTTTCATTTTCTTTGACTAATGACGAAGGATGTACCGTCGACGGAGAGGTGATAGTGGTCAAAGACACAGTGCCCCCTTTGGTCCTGGGCATAATTACAGATACCATAGACTGTGCTCATCCAGAGGTGGACATCGGAGTGATACTGGACAAAAATTCGATAGAATTTCTCTGGAACGGACCGGGTGTCAATGATGTATTAACAGACAGCCTTCTCAAAGTAAATGATGGAGGAACTTATTTTGTCATGGTCAAAGGTGACAATCATTGTACCAATAATGCTGTTATTGCAGTCGTAGAGAACAGTGATCTCCCGCAGGTGACCACATTTACCGATACTCTGACCTGCGACAAGGCAAAGGTAACCATCGGCGTAGAACCACTGGTACCGGGACATACTTACATCTGGGCTGGCCCTGATGCATACTCCAGTGCCTCACATAACCCAAAAGTGTTTATAGCAGGCACCTACACAGTGACAGTCACAGCCAGCAATGGCTGCATGACCGTAAAAGAGGTCAAAGTGCCGGAGGATAAAGTAAAGCCTTTGATTTCCATAGTTGACACTTTGTACCTGCCATGTGATACCTCAGGTATCACACTTATGGTAGAGGCCGACAGGACCTTGTCGACATACAGGTGGATTTTTCCGGATGGAAGCCTTAATATTTCCGGAACACCGGTCACAAACCTTCCGGGCACATATAAACTCAGGGCCACAGGTACTAATGGGTGTCCGAGTGACGAGCTGATTTTCAGGGTGGAGGTAGACAATCAGCCTCCCGGCTTTGATTTTTTTACCGATACCATCACGTGCTCCAGACCGACGGCAAATCTCTCAGCTGTGAGCCTTGAAACAGATGTTTTTTATGAGTGGCACAGCCCGTCAGGTATTAAGTATACCACAGCTGCGGTAAATACAATGGAGGATGGCATTTTCCGGCTTATCGTGTTTGACAGCAATAAATGCAGGGATTCTGTCGAAGTGGTTGTGGCCCTCGATACCTTGAGGCCTGTATTTACGGTAATGCAGACGGGGGAGATACAGTGTAAAAACAGAAACGTCAGACTTGTATCAACCATAGCAGATCCTCAAACACTCCACACTGCTACATGGAACACAACAGATGGCAGCATTACATCACGGCCTGATGTTTATACTATAACGGTAGATGAGCCGGGAAATTACAGGTTTGAATTGCAAAACTCTTTCAGCGGATGTAAATCTGATACAATTGTAAGAGTTGATATAACGCCACAGGCATTTACGGAGGCTGAGGCCAATATTACTTCGCCATTGTGTGCCGAGGTAGACAACGGGATGATAGAATTTGTCTCACTCAATGGTACTCCTCCTTACAAGATCAGTCTCAATGGCCTGGACCAAAAGGGTAAATTGTCATATAGTGAACTTGCTCCGGGCACTTACAGTTTTGGTTTTATTGACAGTCTGGGATGTGAGCTGTCCCGCGACCTGGTTATAAATGAGGGTGATAATCCCGTAGTGACCCTTGACAAAGAAAGTCTTATTCTTTTTGGTGATTCGCTGCTCCTTGCCCCGGTAATCACTCCGGCACCTGTAGCACAGTCTACCTTCGAATGGATCCAAGGCAGGGACTCCCTTGCTT